>JAKLES010000111.1 GCA_022711575.1 Deltaproteobacteria bacterium
CTTATGAGGCAGACGACGGCGCTGTCGCGATTGAAGAAGTCCGCAAACGGTCCTTTGATTTGATCCTCATGGATATTCGCATGATGAAAGTTTCGGGTATTGAGGCTTTAGAGCAAATCAAAAAGATCAATGCGACTCTTCCGGTGATGATTATGACGGCCTTCGCGTCAGTGGAGACGGCCGTCAGCGCCCTGAAAAAAGGGGCTTACGATTATCTGACCAAGCCGTTGGACTTTGATGAACTACAAATTAAGATCGCCCGGGCGACCGAACACAGTTTGCAGAAAAAGGAAATTGAATATCTCAAGGAAAGATTGGGGGAAAAATTTGACCGGCAAAATATGATCGGTCAAAGCCCCGCGATGGTCAAGCTTCTGGAGATCGTAGAACAGGTAGCCCCGACACAGGCCACCATTCTGATCACTGGAGAATCGGGCACAGGCAAGGAAATGATTGCCAACGCCATTCATTTCAACAGCAACCGCAAGCAATCGCCCTTTATCAAAATCAACTGCGCGGCGCTTACTGAAACGCTGTTGGAATCAGAATTGTTCGGCCATGAAAAAGGCGCATTTACCGGCGCCGATCGAAGGCGGGAGGGGAAGTTTCTCCAGGCCGACGGCGGCAGTATTTTTCTGGATGAAGTGAGCGAGATGTCGCCGGCGATGCAGGTTAAACTCCTGCGGGTTTTACAGGAACGAGAGCTGACGCGCGTTGGGGGGCAGGAAGTCCTCAAAGTCGATGTCCGTGTGATTGCCGCTTCCAACAAAGATCTGAAAAAGGAAATCCAGCAGGGTCGATTCCGTGAAGATCTGTTCTATCGGCTCAATGTCGTCGCTTTGCACGTGCCGCCGCTTCGGGAAAGGCAGGGGGATGTTCCCCTGATGGCTCAGCAATTCCTGAAGATGTTTGCCGAGAAGAATTCAAAATCTATCTCAGGCTTCACGCCGCAGGCGATACAAAAGCTTGGGCAGTATGCCTGGCCCGGTAATGTCCGCGAGTTGATGAATACGGTTGAGCGGGCTGTGGTCTTGTCACGAACCGATAGGGTGGATGCGGATGAACTGGTATTTCCGATGGCGGATCAAATATCTTCAAATGATCCGGCGTTGGGAAATTTGTCGAAACAGGCAGGGGGCGTTGAGAACCTGCCGCTGGAAGAAGTCGAAAAAAGGAGCATTCTGGAAGCGCTGGGAGCAACCGGCGGCAACAAAAGCGAAGCCGCGCGCCGCCTGGGCATTACCCGAAAAACACTGCGCAAGAAGCTGGAAAAATATGAAGGCTCAAATTGACAAGCGCTAAATACGGTGAACGCTGATGTTTTACGCCGAGATTTTCATTGACATAAAATTAGTTTTCTCTTATACCTCTCGCCGCAAAAACAAGCCTATAATCAATCAGAACATGGAGACCTGATGCGTTTTCACGATCGTCCGGACGGAGTTTTACTTACCAAACTTTCCCGTTTCAGAAAGATGTGGCCGTTTATGATGCCGAGCCGAATGGAGGCCGCTGTTTATACTTCTCGACGGGTAAGGCTTCAAAGCTTGCAGACATGGTTGGACCGCATCAATGCCAATCGAGAGGACAAGCTGACGCTGTTTCACGTCATCCTGGCGTCAGCCGTGCGCATGCTGGCATTGCAGCCGGACTTGAACCGTTTCGTGGCTGGTCGGCGCATTTACCAGCGGCGCACCATTGATATCTCATTTGTTACCAGACGGGAACTGACGGAACAATCGACGGAGACCATTGTCAAGATGACCTTTGACCCTTACTCTACCCTCGAAACCGTTGCCGAACAGGTTAACGCATCCATTCGAACGACCAAGAAAAGTAAGTCATCCCACGATGAAAAAATGTCCAACCTCATCACCTTGCTTCCCCGGTTCATGATTCGTTCCCTCATACGGGCAGGGCGCATCCTTGATTATTTCGGTTTTTTGCCCGCTGCATACATTAAAAAAGACAGCATGTTTGCGAGCATCTTTATCGCCAATCTGGGCAGTATCAATCTGGACGCGATTTTACATCCCATGTTTGAGTGGGGAAACGCCTCATGCTTTATCGTGATTGGTAAAAGAAAGAAGGAACCGATGATCAACGACCGTGATGAAATTCATGTCGAGGAGGTCATGGACGTCACGTTCACCCTTGACCACCGAATCACGGGCGGATTCAATTTCTCCCAGGCCATCCTTACGGTAAAAGAAATGATCAACAATCCGGATGAACTCTTGAAGAAACCGGAAAACCTTCCGGATCCGTTCGTAATGGCCTGAAGAGAACTTTCGGAAATTCCGTATCGCCCTTCAGACCATCACTAAATGGATTTCCATCATCGCCATCAATCCTAAGCCACACTTCAGTCTCTGGATGATTCCAATATTAATTTAAAAAGATAAATATAATTGACAGGCCTGCCTAACTTCTCTATATTCGTGCGCAAGACAATCAATGTTCTTGCTTAATGTCGATGTCAAAGGATGCAAATGATCCAGGTACTGAAAGTAAGTAAAAAATATCTGCAGGGAAAACAGGAAATCTGCGCATTAAATGATGTCTCTTTCGGAATTGAAAAGGGCGAATTTCTTTCCATTATGGGGCCGAGCGGTTCCGGCAAGAGCACCCTTCTGAATCTCATCGGAGGGCTTGATCAGCCCAGCACGGGTGAAATCTTTATCGACGGCAGCCCACTTCACGGAATTTCTGACGATGCACTCACGCTGATTCGGCGTAAAAGAGTCGGTTTTATCTTCCAGTTCTTTAACCTACTCCCGATTCTTACGGCCGCGGAAAATGTCGGCCTGCCGCTTCTCCTGGACGGCGTCCCGTTTTCTCGAATTCAAGAGAAAGCCACCCATCTCCTGGAGAGCGTCGGTCTGGGGTCGCGCACGGAACATCGCCCGGAACAGCTCTCGGGAGGCGAAATGCAACGTGTAGCCATTGCCCGGGCATTGATCACAGATCCAGCTGTCCTTTTGGCCGACGAACCAACCGGGAATCTCGATTCCCACATCAGTGAAGAAATTCTCGGACTGCTGAAAAACCTTAACCAGACGGGACAGACCATTGTCATGGTAACCCACGATTCCAGGGCAGCCTCCTGCGGCAAGCGCATCATCACACTCAAAGACGGTGGTATCACCGAAGATATCGCCATTTCCGGAAGCAGCTCATGAATCTTTGGAACCTGCTGCGTCACGTCAGCCTGAAACATCTCCGGCTCCGCAAGGCCCAGACCTTCATGGCCCTGGCCGGAATCTGCCTGGGCGTCACCGCAATCGTTTCCATCGGGGTGGTTAATCGGAGCGTTCTTTTTTCGTTTGAGGATTCCTTCAATCGCGTGACAGGAAAAGCCAAGCTTCAGATCACAGGGGCACAATCGGGCTTTCCCGAGTCACTGATTGAGAAGGTTCAGGAAGTGC
>JAKLES010000112.1 GCA_022711575.1 Deltaproteobacteria bacterium
AAAGGCAGTGAAAGGCATGTAGCGGAGACGGCCAGAATTCTGACGGAAATGGACCCGGACTATGCAGGGGCACTGACTTTGACGTTAATCCCCGGAACGGCGCTTTACAAGGAATGGGAGCGTGGCGAGTTTGAGCTGATCACGCCGTTTGATTCTTTGCGGGAGCTGAAAGGGCTTGTCGAGAATTCAACTTTCACCAACTGTTTTTTCAGCTCCATGCATGCGTCAAATTATTTTGCGATCCGGGGCTCGATGCCAAAAGACAGGGATAAAATTCTCAAGCAGTTGAATGCCTTATTGTCCCGGAAAGATCCCCACATGCTGCGGCCGGAATATATGCGAGGGCTTTAGTGAAATAGTGAATGGTGGATAGGTACCATCTTATGTGATCTTGTGTCACTTTCATGTGATCAGGTCATTAGGATATGAATACATAATTACAAATAAGAGCGTAAACAAATGAGAATCGCAATAGTTGGTATCGGCGGGGTAGGGGGATATTTTGGAGGCAAACTGGCAAGAGCGTATGCAGGCTCCGAACATCATGAAATTATTTTCATCGCCCGGGGAGAGCATCTCCGGGCCATCCAGCAAAACGGATTACAACTGTTCACAAAGGAAGGCAATTACGTCGCCTGGCCGAATATTGCTACGGATAATCCTGCGATAGCCGGCATATTCGATCTGGTTTTCTTTTGTGTTAAAAGTTATTCACTGGAGAGTTCGGCCAGGTCGTTAAAAGCCAGCATCAACAAAAATACGGTCGTCATACCACTGCTCAACGGTGTGGACAGCGCCGAAAGGCTGCGGGCTGAACTTCCCGATGCGACTATTGTTGCCGGCAGTGTTTATATTATTAGCCACATTGAAAAGCCGGGTGTTATCCGTCAGGAGGACGGCGCCTGTAAGCTGACGTTCGGTACAGATGATTCGGAATCGGCTAAACCATATTCAAATATTCTGGATATTTTACTAAAAGCAAAAATCGATGCCACGTTAACGAACAACATATCTGAGGTCTTGTGGTCAAAATATTTACTCATGTGCCCGGTGGCGTCTCTAACCTCCGCCACCGGCAAAACATATGGCGCTATATTGGAGGATTCCACGCTTCAGAAGAAGGTTCGGGGTATGATGGAAGAAGTCGCCGCAGTTGCCAAAGCACGCTATATCGATCTGCCGGAAAATGCCATCGATAAAACGATGGAAATGATTGCGTGTTTTGGCCACAATTCAAAAACATCCATGCAACTCGACCGGGAAAAAGGTAATCAGACTGAAATAGATACATTGACAGCTTTCCTCTGCCGGGCCGGTCGGGAATCGGGGATTCCCATTCCCTTGCACGACGAAGTATTAAAGCAATTAATCAACTGACAGCCGTTCCACATCTTATGAAAACAACTCTGCTGACAAATCTGATGAAAATAATCATATCTATTTGACAAAACAACGGGATTTGTTATAGGTAACATCTCTTAAAAATTGGGCCGCCAAGCGGCATTCTACGGTTTTAGTGTGGAAATCGAAGGTGAAAAAATGAAAAAAATTTCTATCGGTTTGATTGGTTTAGGCAACATCGGCACCGGTGTTGTTAAATTACTACAGCAAAACGAAAAGCTCATTGAACAGAAACTTGGTGCGAAGTTGGTTTTAAAGAAAATTGCTGACATAAACATCACATCGCCGCGCGGCATCAAAATTTCCAAAAGCATCCTGACAACCAACGCCCGGGAAATCCTCAACGATCCCGAAATCTCTATTGTGATTGAACTGATGGGTGGCTATGAGCCGGCGCGAACCTTTGTGCTGGAAGCCGTTAAAAACGGCAAACACGTAGTTACCGCCAACAAGGCCATGCTCGCCACTTACGGTAATGAAATTTTTCCGGCCGCGCAGAAAAAGAGCGTCGATATCGGTTTTGAAGCCAGCGTCGGCGGAACAATTCCGATCATTAAAACCCTTAAAGAATCTCTGGTTGCTAACAAGATTAATTCCATTATCGGCATCATGAATGGAACGTGTAATTTCATTCTGACCAAAATGACTGATGAGGCGAAATCCTTCGATGTGGTCTTAAAAGAAGCCCAGCAACTGGGTTTTGCTGAAGCCGACCCGACCTTTGATATTGAAGGCATTGATACGTCGCATAAGATGGCCATCGTTCTTTCTCTGGCTTACGGGAAGAAGGTCAATCTCAAGGATATTTATCTGGAAGGTATTACGAAAATCAGCGGTGAAGATATCGCTTTTGCCAAAGAATTGGGATACCGGATCAAATTGCTCGCAATTGGAAGGCTCAGGGGAGATGCAGTAGAGGCAAGAATCCACCCGACGATGATTTCTTCAGGACATCTTTTGGCCAACGTCAACCGCAACTACAATGCTTTTCATCTGGTGGGAGACGCTTCCGGTCCGGTCTTCTTGTTCGGGCAGGGCGCAGGCATGATGCCCACGGCCAGCGCGGTATTCAGCGACATCCTCGACAGCGCGCGCAATGTAATGAAAGGTATTGCCGGCCGGGTTCCACTGCGATCAATTAATGAAACGGGTATGAAGGATATTAAACTGATCCCGATGGATAACATTGAAACCAAATATTATTTCCGATTCTCTGTTCTGGATCGTCCGGGTGTTTTATCTAAAATATCCGGCATTCTCGGAGAACATAACATCAGTCTGGCGTCGGTTATTCAGAAAGCCCAGGAAGAGGCGGGGCCGGTCCCGATCGTCATGACAACCTATAAAGCGAAAGAAAAAGATGTGCGCCAGGCACTGAAAAAAATAGACAAACTTGAAGTTGTGCGTGACAAAACTGTTCTTATTCGTATTGAGGATGAATTGTAAGTAACAATGAAGGGAATCTCATGAAGTATGTTGTATTGCTGGGTGATGGCATGGCGGACTATCCCTGTCAGAAACTCGGCAGAAAAACCCCGCTGGAATGCGCACTGACTCCTTTTCTCGATCAGATAGCCGCGCAAGGCACTTTGGGACTCGTTGACACGATTCCCAAAGGATTGACACCGGGATCTGATGTCGCTAACCTGAGCGTGTTAGGGTACAATCCGCAAGAGACCTACACAGGCCGAGGTCCGCTGGAGGCTGCCAGCATGGGTATCAATCTGGGACCCAATGACATCGCTTATCGCTGTAATCTGGTAACTATCGGCGAAAAAAATACTGATCAGGCGTTCATGGATGACTTTACCGCGGGGCATATTTCTTCGGCTGAAGCCAGAGAGATTATTCTGGATATCAACAAAAGAATCAACTCATCTCAATATCAATTTTATCCGGGTGTGGGTTATCGCCATTTACTGGTTTGGCGCAATGCCGTAGGATCTCCGCAAACCATGCCGCCGCATGATATTCCCGGCAAGGCCATTGCCCCATATCTTCCTTCAGG
>JAKLES010000113.1 GCA_022711575.1 Deltaproteobacteria bacterium
GGTGCTTCTGCAGCCAGGTCGATTTCACGGCTTCTTAAAAAGCAGTAGGGGAGGGAGAATATGGTTAAGAGTGAAATCATGCAAAGAGTCTCCGGTTACAATGAAATAGTTGCGGAAAACGCTATTCTTGAAAAATACGGTTTTGACTATTCGACGAAAAAGGGAGAAGTCAGAAGCCTCATAGATGCGCTCCATCCACAAAAACTTGATTTGACCGTGTCAGAAATTGTCCAGGAAACTGCGAGCGCAAAATGCATTAAGCTTGTAAGCGAAGACGGCTGTCATCCGCCTTTTCAGGCGGGACAGTATATCAATGTATTTGTGGAAACAGACGGAATCAGGACAAGCAGGCCTTACAGCATAGCATCATCTCCGACCCAGAAAGGCTATTATGAGATCATGGTGAGACGGATAGAAGATGGATTTGTTTCTAATTACCTGCTGGACGAGTTGAGGCCCGGCGACAGAATCTGCAGCTCATCGCCGTCTGGATATTTCTATTACAATCCTCTTTTCCATGGTGAAAAACTGGCTTTCATCGCAGGTGGCAGCGGAATAACACCATTTATGAGCATGATAAGAGAGCTTGCTGATAAAAATTTGAGCCGCAGGCTTCATCTGTTTTACGGGAGCAGGGTTGAGGATGATGTAATCTACCGGGAAGAGATTGATAGAATTTCATCGGCACACAGGAACTTCACCTGGGACTTGGTCTTGTCCGAACCAGCACCTTCTTTCAAGGGACTCAAGGGATTTATCAATGCCGGGCTCATAAAAGAAAGTCTTAAGGACCTTGGATGGACATTCTTTGTCTGCGGACCGGAGGCTATGTATCAATTCTGTCTGCCTGAGCTTGAAAAATTGTCAATACCGTCAAGAAAGATAAGGGTCGAGGTCATGGGCACGCCGAAGAACATCGTATTGAGTCCCGGCTGGCCTGAAAACGTAAAAGCCGGTGATGTTTTCAAGATTGCAATAAGAGGGAAAAAGACAATCAGCGCGCTTGCCTCGGAACCGCTCATGATATCGCTGGAGAGGGCGGGCATAGCGATTCCCGCCCTGTGCCGCTCGGGCGAATGCAGCCTTTGTAGAACGAAGCTAATTTCGGGAAAGGTCTATCAGCCTAACGGTGTCAAGTTGAGAAAGTCCGACCGAGCCTTCGGATATATTCATCCCTGCATGACGTATCCGATAACCGACATTGAAATATTGCTTTAGAGAAAATCAAAGCCGAACCGGGCATTGCCAAAGGTGCTGACTGTTTTTGACGGCTCTCTGTGTACAGGTGATTGATTCTTGTCAGTTAAACACAATACAGGTCTGTAATACCCCGGCACATAAAAAGGGAGGTTGAGCAATGGGAATCCAGATTCGCGTCGGCACGAAGGCGGACATCCATGTTCTTGTTGAGATCATCCAGGATTCGTTTCTGGATGTGGCTGAACGCTTCGGGTTGACGCCGCAAAATAGTCCGACCCATCCTTCCAATTGCAGACCCGAATGGCTGTTGCGAGAGATGGATCGTGGCGTCACCTTTTATATGCTCGAGAATGATGGACAGCCGGTGGGATGCGTCGCTCTGGAAAAAATAAGCGATGAAGTCTGTTATCTTGAGCGTCTGGCCGTTCTCCCGCAAGAGCGCAGAAAAGGATTCGGCGAAGCGCTGGTGAGGCATGTCTTATCGAAAGCCCGACTTCTTGACGTCTGTCGTGTGGGAATCGGCATCATCGCTGAACATAAAGAATTGCAGAACTGGTATGAAAAGCTGGGGTTTGAAGAAGTGGAAAGTAAAAGATTTCCTCAGTTTATTTTTCCGGTTACCCTTATGGCTTACTATTTTTAACGGTTATATCCTGGATAAACGTCGAATAGGCAGCCGCAGTTTCAATTTGAATTTGTTTTTTTGTGAGCCCGAATTGCATGCGGCCAGATCGACCATCAGGCCCGCTACTTTCTCCGGAAAAGCAGAGTAAGCGATAATGGCGACGACCAAGAACGCCAATAAAACAAAGATTATCTTTTTCATATTGACACCTTCCCCATTATCCCTATATAGGAAGTTACGCATTGTTAATGCCTTCTCGTATAGAATGAGTTTAACATAAGAATGGACTTAATCCTCTATTTTATAGATTTTTTTATTCACCTGGATAAATATCTGCCGGGAATTATTCAGAGCTTTGGCGTCTGGGTTTACGTAATTGTCTTTATTGTTATTTTCTGCGAAACCGGCCTCGTGGTAACGCCTATTCTGCCGGGGGATTCGCTGCTTTTTACTCTGGGCGCATTAGCCGCACTGGGATCTCTGCACATTGAAGTGCTGCTCGTTTTACTCAGTATTGCGGCGATTGCCGGTGACAGCGTCAATTATTCGATTGGCCATTATATCGGGCCGAAAGTGTTTAGCTATGAAGACAGCCGTTTTTTCAAAAAAGAATATCTCCAGAGAACGCATGAATTTTATGAGAAGCACGGCGGGAAAACGATCATCATCGCCCAGTTTATGCCCATTATTCGTACTTATGCTCCTTTCGTTGCCGGTGTTGGCGCCATGACTTATTCCAAATTTATTTTGTTTAATGTCACTGGTTGCATCTCCTGGGTTTGTGTTTGTTCACTAAGCGGTTATTTTTTTGGCAATATACCCGTTGTCAAAAACAATTTTTCAATTGTAATCGTTGCTATTGTTATGATTTCCGTCACGCCGGGTTTCATTGCTTACTTCCGGCAGAAATTTCTTGACCGGAGAAAGGCGACAGCAGATTGAAGGGCAATCAATGAGATTTAAATTTACCGCCATCATGGCCATAGTGTTTATATTCCTTCTGTCACCATCCGTTGAAGCAAAAAATGTTTTCAAGGCCGGCAGTGATATAGCCGTGGAAGAAGGTCAAGAAGTAAACAATATTGTCTGCATTGGCGGTCAGGTCACGGTTAACGGGCTTGTTGAGCAAAATATTCTGGCCATTGCCGGTTCTGTTGTTCTGACCCATAAAGCTGTCGTGCGGGGTAATGTGGTCGTCGTAGGCGGTGTTGTGGTCAGGGGCAGCGGCTCGCAGATATTTGGTGACATTACGGAAATAAATTCATCCACCCTGTCCGATGCCATTAATTCGGCTATGCGAGGAGAACTGGATGGCTGGTCATTAATTTTAAATATTATTTCTCTGTGCTTTTTCGCCATTATCCTGATTATCGCACTGATCATGACTTTGTTGATTCCCCGGTCATTGGCCATTATTGCCAATGCCATTCAGACAAACAAGATAAAATCTTTGTTATGGGGTTTTCTGACAACTTTGATGATCGTACCCTTCTTTATGTTACTGGCCATATCCATTATCGGCATCTTTTTAATACCACTGGCATTCACAGCTCTGCTCTTGGCAGCTATTGTCGG
>JAKLES010000114.1 GCA_022711575.1 Deltaproteobacteria bacterium
GTCCAGATAAAAAGAGATAAAGATCAACAACAATACGATGCAGAAAAAAATAAAGCCAACCAAAGGGGTGAGGATTATACGAATTCTGCGTGTGCCAGTTACTACCTTATATACAAAGTTTATAATTTGATCCCGAAACGCTTTCATATACATTTGACCTTTTGTTTCATAGATACCACATTTGTTTCCCTTTATGGGAGATGGAGCTCGAAGCGTTGTTCCGTAACTTCCGCTCCCCATCTCGAACCCCTTTGCATCTCCACGAGTCTGAATCCTGCCCCTTCGTAGAGATGATGAGCGGCATGGAGCCCATCGAAAGTCCAGAGGTACACCTTCCTGTGTCCGGCCTCCCGGCAGAAGGCAACGGCCCTGGTGATGAGCTCCCTACCGACGCCGGTTCCCCTGAGTTCATCGGAAACGATGAAATACCGGAGATGCGCGCCCTTGGTTTCAGAGTTTATCCCATCAATGGTTATATGGGCTTCAATACGGCCCCTGCTCGCTGCCGTCCAGAAGCCGTCACGCAAGGCATCATACCGCATCAGAAATGCAGAGAGGTCTGTCGCTACCATGGCCTCGAAAAACAGACCAAATCCCCAGTTGTCATGGTAATACCTGCCGTTCAGCTCCGCTACTCGTCCGATAGCCCCGGGACTATAACCCCTTGTTATGGATATATTCTGCATATTTCACCTTTTCAGACATATCATATTGTCTGGTCGCTGCACAGAAAGCTGCGTGACATCCATTAATTTGATACTGAAACTGGATTCTGCCCGGTGCGGGATCGGCATTTTCGTCCATGCGAAAGGTCATTAATTTTTTGGGGTTAAAGTTCCCTCTTTTTCCTTAGCCGATCCGCAATCAAAGAAAGGATCGGGATCCTTCTCGGTTTTTTTGCAGGTACGAGGCATGCCAGAATCTGCGGCAGGACCTCGGTTGCCTGAGCTCGAATTGAAAGATCACAAAAAGGGGTCAGTTCGGATTCCTTCCAATTTATCTCTATGAGCTGCGCACCGGCACGCTTGGCCATCCCAGGCAGAGCGGCTGCAGGATAGACCAATCCTGATGTTCCTATCACTAACATGGCATCGCAGGTTCGGGCTGCGTTTTTCGCCTCTGTTAAATCCTGAACGGCCTCCCCAAAACTGACGAAGTCCGGCCGTGTAAGCCCCCCGCATTCACATCTGGGAAATGCACGCAATAATGCGTCCAAAGAGAACGCATCGGTTTTATTCAACACAGGGCGGACCATCGCAAAAAGCCCCTCCCGCGTCAGTCCTTGCTTCTTTCCGCAGGTCATGCAGCGAAGCCGATATAGGTTCCCATGCAATTCGTAAACAGACCTGCTTCCGGCTTCCCGGTGCAGATTGTCCACGTTCTGGGTGATGACGGCTGAAAGGTGACCCATTTCTTCGAGTTGTGCCAGAGCTAGGTGCGCCGGGTTCGGTCGGGCCTTTTCGAGGGCAGAGAAGAAACTCTCTATAATCTCATGGGCCTTATCCGGATGTTCCGCCAGGACATTAAATATGTCCTCGGATCCAAAACGATCCCACAACCCGCCTTCGTCCCGGTAAGTGGATATGCCGCTGGCAGCGGAAATGCCCGCCCCCGTAAATGCCACGCCTTTCCAGGCTGAAGAAAGGATCTTTGCCGCCTGTTCAACGGGAGTCATCTTGGTTCCTTCTTGACTGTGATTATCTAACGCTTTGCCGGCATCGTCCGTAAAACCGTAATGGACTGTAAATATATATTTTATTTTTTGCAGGGCTGCCAGTTTTTTATGGATTTTTTCTCAGTTTCCGAATCCATAGTGAAACACGTGTTTTCAAGCACAGTGGCCGGTAAGGAATTGATTTACGGCACAACTTTTACTTCGCAAAAATAACTCTATTCTAGTCATAATTTGTTATACTTTGCTTTTATTGTGGATGACTCAAGCTAGATTGAATGTAATACATAAGATTTCCACGGTATTATTTTTAACATATTGATATAAAATAGTATTTGTAGATTGCTCAATCATTACGCAATCCGATATAAAGTAGTGTTATTTGACCCCTTAGCATTATTATCAACAGGCTTATCAACAGCAGTATTAACAATTCTGTTTATAGCTGGATATGTGTCCAATTAATGCAAAAAAATAGAATTAGTCTTTGTTGCGTCAAAGATGGGAAGGATGTAAAGTAAAGACAAAAAGATGAGGATATTGATATGGCCGCTATTTTTTTTGAAAAGGTAACGGGTAATGAAAAACCCTATGTAGAATCTCTGCGACAACTTTTGGAACAATTCAAGCCTCCGTTTGCTTCCGGCGACAGCATTGGTATAAAACTCCATTGGGGAGAACGAGGTAACAGGAGCTATCTACCTCCCGACTATGCAAAAGAAATCGCCGGCTGGCTGATTGCGAAAGGAGCAAAACCTTTCGTTTTTGATACAACGGTACTCTATTCCGGTGGCAGGCACAACGCCGAAGATTCTCTGAAAACTGCCGCTAATCACGGTTACACAGCTGATTTTCTCCAATGTCCGATTATGATCGCCGATGGCATGGACGGACAAGATGTTGTTTCGATTCCCGCAGGCTACAAACGTTTTAAAACAGTTCAGGTTGGGTCTATCTTTGATAAGGCAAATGGTTTTGTTATCTTCTCACATTTCAAGGGGCATATGGTTTCCCTGTTTGGCGGCGCCATTAAGAATATCTCCATGGGATTTGCGTCCCGTGCCCAGAAGCAGCGAATGCATTCAGATTATCATCCTGTGCTGAATAAGAAGAAATGTACCCGATGTAATGTTTGCGTTAACATCTGCCCAACAAAAGCAGCCACGATCACTGAACCCGATTATCCCGTCTATGATTTAAAAAAGTGCATTGGCTGCGCCCAGTGTATCGCCATGTGCCCGGAATCGGCCCTTAAAATCTTCTGGGAGTCGGATAAAACAGTTTTTCAGGAAAAGCTGGTTGAGACAGCAGCCGCCGTCTGGAAGAAAATTGCAGGGAAGACCATTGTCATCAACGCCCTGCTTAATATCACCGCAGAATGCGATTGTCTGGCGGGCAAGAATCCCGTCATCGGTAAGGATTATGGTTTTATCGGCGGCTATCATCCCGTGGAAGTGGATGCAGAATCCCTAAAGATGACCGGACCGAATATATTTGAAAAAGTCCATCCCGGAACACCCTGGCATCGCCAGTTTTCCTATGCCCGCGAAATAGGATTTACAGCAAAAGCATGATGTCTTTCATACAAAGGCAGAGTCGATTGACCCTGCCCTCATGAATGCTATGCTTATTGCTTATGTCAGTCTAACAATTTCATTGAAGAGAAATTCTTTTCCCGAATTTTTTTATTTCGTTCTC
>JAKLES010000115.1 GCA_022711575.1 Deltaproteobacteria bacterium
AATCATTCTCTGGTTCATTCTTTTCATACTGGTATCAGGGTTTCTGGCTGAAGGCCTGCGGATGCAGGCCACCGAGTTGCAGCCCGGCAGCCCCATGACGGATTACATCTGGTTCTCACCGGTGGGCAGAATGTTTGCTTTTTTGTTTGCTTCGCTGAGCGTGGAAACGGCCCAGAGCGTCCATCGGATTGTCTGGTGGATTCACATGCTCTCGGCCATGGGATTCATCGCCAGCATTGCTTTTTCCAAACTGGCGCATATCATGCTTGTGCCGGCCAACATTTTCATGCATCCGGTAACAGATCAGCCTCCTCTCAAGCAGATGCCGCCGGAAATGTTTGAAAATGCGGAGACCTTCGGTGTGCACACCCTGGAAGAGTATTCCCGAAAAGATCTTTTTGATACGGAAGTTTGTTTGCGCTGCGGCCGCTGTGTGGCAGTATGCCCTGCTTTCAGAACCGGCAAACCCTTGAAGCCCAGGGATGTTATTCAGAACCTGCGGATGCATTTGGAAAATAAATCCCGACGCGTCACAGAAGAAGCCGACAACGCAGGCGCCATTTCCGACGAGGCTAATCCGGGACCGAAACTTATCGGGGATGTCATTTCGAATGATGTTATCTGGTCCTGCACCACCTGTATGGCTTGCCTAGAAGCCTGTCCCTGCTATATTAGCCAGTTCCCCAAACTGATCGACCTGAGGCGCTACCTGGTCATGATGGAGTCGGATTTTCCCACCGAGTCCCAGGAGGTTTTCAAGGGTATGGAAAACAACTCAAATCCCTGGAATATCGGCGCGCATACCCGGGCCGACTGGACCAAAGGTCTTAACGTGCCTCTGCTGAGCGAAAAAGGCCATGCGGAATATCTTTTTTATGTGGGCGATTCCGGCAGTTTCGACGATATGAATAAGAAGACCGCCCAAGCGCTGGCGCGTCTCTTCAATGTGGCCGGACTGGATTACGCCATTCTGGGCACCGAAGAAGGATGTGACGGCGATTCCGCCAGAAAGATGGGGAATGAGTATTTGTATCAATCGCTGGCGCAGGCCAATATCAGCGTGATGAACGGTTATGGGGTTAAAAAAGTCATCTGCATGGACCCGCATGCTTATAACCTGATCAGGAAAGATTATAAAGACCTTGGAGGCCACTATGAGGTCTGGCACTATTTCGAAATTCTCGATGACCTTCTGCGATCAGGTCGCATTAAGCCCAGAAGGAAGCTGGATTTGGGAGTCGTTACATTCCACGATTCCTGTTATCTTGGCCGTTATAACAGCATTTACGAACAACCGCGAAACATCCTGAAAGGCATTCATGTCGGCCGTTTTGTGGAGATGACCGATCATCACGCCAAAAGCTTCTGTTGCGGTGCGGGCGGTGGACGCATATGGATGGAAGAGCACCTGGGCAGCCGCATCAACCAGGCACGGACACAGCAGGCCATCGATACCGGCGCGGCGCTGTTGGTTACCGGTTGTCCATTCTGTCTCACCATGCTTTCCGACGGAATCAAGGAACTCGAAGTTTCCGAAAGGCTCAGGGCTGCCGATCTAGCCCAACTGGTGGCCGAGGCTTGTGAACTGACATAATCTGTCTCAACCGAAAGATTTGCCTCTTTCGGCCAGTTCTTCCAACTCGGCGCGATTGAGCAACCGGATGCTGGCGCCTTCTTCCTCGATAAGCTTTCTCGTCTTCATGTTGCCCAAGGCTCTGGAGAGCGATTCAGGCACTGTTCCCAGAATGTTAGAAAGTTGCAATTTGGAAATGTTAAGTTTGACGAAATCCCTGTTACCCTGCTCTTGCGAAAGATAAAGCAGATAGGAGGCGAGGCGACCGGGTATTTCCTTAAGCGACAGATTTTCAACCTGGATAGTGAATTCACGCAAGCGCATGGAAAGCAGCGCCAGAATATTCATGGTGAGATCCGGTTTGCCGGAAATGAGCTCAATGAATTTTGTCCGGTCGAAAAATAAAAGATGCGTTTTGGAGAGCGCCCGGGCGTTCGCGGGGAAAGACTTGCCGGAAAAAACGGGCGCCGCGCCGATGGTTTCGCCCTCTTTTACAATATGGAAAATCTGTTCTTTACCATCGGGAGAAATTTTGTAAACGCTGACGCTGCCCGCGACGATCAGATAGAAACCGTTTCCCTCATCGCCATCATAAAAAATAACATCGCCTTTATTGTAATTTTTATCGACTGCAATTTTTTCGATTTCTGTGATATGCTCTTGGGGTAATCCACCGAAAAGCTGGCTTCTGATCAGAATTTCATGGGCTTTTTTCATAGGTTACCTCCTTCGGAGAAAAAATATATCGTTTTCTTAACATAAGTCAAGGAAACGCGTTAGTTTTTTAACTATACTCACCAACAAAAAGAACAAACAATCTTTTGAGGAGGTTTCATATGTTTTGTTTTCAATGTCAGGAAACGGTTAAAAATCAGGGATGCACAGTAAGAGGCGTTTGCGGCAAACCGGAAGAAACAGCGGCGCTGCAGGACCTACTCGTTTATGTGTGCAAAGGAATTGCTGTCTATGCTGAAAAGTTGAATGCGGTGGACAAAAAAGTCGGCCGCTACGTGTGTGAAGCTCTTTTCACGACGATTACCAACGCCGCATGGGATGACGCCGGCATCATCGCGAAAATTGAAGACGGGCTTAAAATCCGGGACGACGTCAAGGCCAAGGCGGGCTCCGCCGTATCCGGCGCCCTGCCCGATTGCGCGACATGGAGTCCGAAGAACAAGGAAGAGATGATGGCCAAGGCCCTGTCCGGCGAAGTCCGCATCAATGCTACATCCAACGAGGATGTCACCTCGCTGCGGTCTCTGCTTATTTTTGGCGTCAAGGGGATTTGCGCCTATGCCGAACACGCCGCTGTTCTGGGATATGAAAAAGACGACATTTATCAATTCCTGATGGAAGCGCTGGCATCCACCACCAAAGATCTTTCCGTGGACGCAATGATCGCTCTGGTTATGAAAGCCGGAGAGACGGCTGTGAACACCATGGCGCTTCTGGATGAAGCCAACACCAAGACCTACGGCAACCCCGAGATTACCGAGGTGAATATCGGTGTCCGGAACAATCCGGGCATCCTGATTTCCGGCCATGACCTAAAAGACATGGAAGAGTTGCTCAAGCAGACCGAAGGCACCGGCGTGGATGTCTATACGCACAGCGAAATGCTGCCGGCCAACTACTATCCGGCCTTTAAAAAGTACAGCCATTTTGTCGGCAACTACGGCTCCTCCTGGTGGCATCAGAA
>JAKLES010000116.1 GCA_022711575.1 Deltaproteobacteria bacterium
CAAAAAAGAGGAGGCAAAAGCTCTTGGAAATACCTTTTCCTCCCGATTGGGAAGACATGATCCGTCGCAACATGTCTCATTACTGCATGATGAACGATGTTGAGCGCAAGCATCTGAAAGAACTGATTCAAGTTTTTATCGCAGAAAAATCATGGGAAGGCTGCGGAGGACTGGAACTTACGGATGAAATCCGCGTCACGATTTCCGCCCAGGCCTGTCTTCTTCTTCTGAACCTTCCCAACGACATTTACGAAAATGTCGAAACGATTATTGTCTATCCTTCTGATGTGATTGTGCCCGAACGCAAGCTTGGCTTTTTTGAGACCGCCCTGGAACCTCTTGACCCGGAATACCCCGTCTCCGGACAGGCCTTCAAACAGGGACCTGTGATCCTGGTCTGGGACGCGGTGCTGCAAGGGGGACGTCATGCGGAATACGGTTTTAACGTGGTCTATCACGAATTCGCCCATAAACTGGATATGCAAGACGGCGCTGCGGACGGCACGCCCTGTTTGCGTGACCGTGCAGAATACCGGGATTGGTCTAAGACCTGTTCACGCGAATATCTGCGGTTGCTCAAGGATGTTGAAAAAGGCAAACGAACTTTTCTCGATGAATACGGCGCAACGGACGAAGCGGAATTTTTCGCCGTGGCTACGGAACATTTCTTTAATCAACCGATTCAAATGATCGAATTCGCTCCGGAGCTTTACCGCGTCATGAAAGAATATTACCGACAGGATACGGCCATGCGAGCGAGAAAATATTTCTGCAAGGAATAATGATGATCGACTATATCAAACAACACGAACGCTACGTTGTAGATCTACTGGAGACAAATCCGGAACAAGCTATCCTTCGCGAACTTCTTAACTATCATGACAAACAGATTTCGTGGATGCAGCACGAACGGCTGGTCCATCTCATCACCATGAAATTTATCTGCCTTTTCTTCCTGATGTCCTTCGGATTTACCATGATCCGTTTTGCTCTTCCCTATATTCTGCTGACAGTAATGCTTCTGATTCTCGCGGTCGCTTATATTCTCCACTATTACCGGCTCGAAAACAGCATACAGCGCTGGTATTCATTATCCAACCGGATCAGAATAAACCTGCTTCAGGTAAGATAGAGAGTTGATGCCTATTAAATAAAAAAAACCCCTGTCCACACGGACAAAGGTTTTTTTAATTTAACCTTAGGCCTTTAGCCTTTTACTTACATTCCCATTCCGGGGTATCCGCCACCGGGAGGCATACCGGGCATTCCACCGCCTGCACCCTTCTCTTCGGGTTTGTCGGCGATCATGCACTGGGTAGTCAGAAGCAGTGCTGCAACCGAGGCTGCGTTCTGCAGTGCAAAACGAGTCACCTTGGTGGGGTCAATAACACCGGCTCCGATCATATCTTCATACACGTCGGTGCGGGCATTGAAGCCAAAGGCACCCTTCTTCTCTTTGACTTTTTCGACCACAATGCTGCCTTCGAGGCCGGCATTGCAGGCGATCATTTTGATCGGTTCTTCAATCGCTTTTTTAACGATATTGACACCGATCTGCTCGTCGCCTTCCAAAGCCATTTTAATTAATGCAGGCAATGTGCGCAGATAGGCGACTCCACCACCGGGAACGATACCTTCTTCTACCGCAGCGCGGGTAGCATGCAAAGCATCTTCCACGCGGGCTTTCTTTTCCTTCATTTCGGTCTCGGTTGCAGCGCCAACTTTAATGACGGCAACACCACCGACCAGCTTGGCCAGTCTTTCCTGAAGTTTTTCTCTATCGTAATCAGATGTGGTCTCTTCGATCTGAGCACGGATCTGTTTGACACGGCCTTCCAAATCAGCGCGCTTTCCGGCGCCATCAATAATGGTGGTGTTGTCTTTGTCGATCGTGATCTTCTTGGCTTTTCCCAGATCTTCCAGTTTTACGTTTTCAAGCTTATAGCCCATGTCTTCGGAGATCATCTTGCCGCCGGTAAGGATGGCGATATCTTCGAGCATGGCCTTGCGGCGGTCGCCGAAGCCGGGGGCTTTGACGGCTGCTACGTGCAGAGTGCCGCGAATCTTGTTGACCACCAGGGTGGCCAGCGCTTCGCCTTCGATGTCCTCGGCGATAATGAGGAGAGGTTTACCCATCTTGGCAATTTGTTCAAGAATCGGCAGCAGGTCTTTCATGCCGCTGATTTTCTTTTCGTAAATCAGGATTAATGGATCGTCCAGCGCGACTAACATCTTGTCGGCATTGGTTACAAAGTAGGGAGAAAGATAGCCGCGGTCAAACTGCATACCTTCGACGATCTCCAGTTCAGTCTCCAGACCTTTGGCTTCTTCAACCGTGATGACACCTTCTTTGCCGACTTTATCCATGGCGCCGGCGATGATGCTACCTATGGTTTCATCGTTGTTGGCGGAAATGGTGCCGACCTGGGCGATTTCTTTTTGATCTTTGGTGGGTTTGCTCATCTTGCTGAGCTCTTTGACAACGGTCTCAACGGCTTTGTCGATACCGCGTTTTATGTCCATCGGGTTTGAACCGGCCGCAACGGCTTTGACACCTTCACGGTAAATGGCCTGAGCCAGGAGGGTTGCGGTGGTGGTGCCGTCACCGGCGACATCGCTGGTTTTGCTGGCAACTTCTTTGACCATCTGCGCGCCCATGTTTTCGAATTTATCTTCCAATTCAATTTCTTTAGCCACGGTTACACCGTCTTTGGTAACGGTGGGTGAACCAAAGCTCTTGTCAATGACCACGTTACGACCCTTGGGACCAAGGGTTACTTTTACAGCATCGGCCAGGGTATTTACACCCTTGAGCATCGACTTTCTTGCTTCTTCATCGTAAAGAAGTATTTTTGCTCCCATTGTACATTTTCCTCCTTATTATTTTCTTATTTTTCAATAACGCCCAAAATGTCGTCTTCTCTCATGATCAGGTATTCTTCCCCATCGATTTTAACTTCAGTACCGCCGTATTTGCTGAAAAGAACTTTATCGCCCACTTTAACGTCCAAGGCAATCAGTTTGCCTTCGTCTGTCTTTTTCCCCTTGCCCACAGCAATAACTTTAC
Source organism: Deltaproteobacteria bacterium (assembly GCA_022711575.1). Lineage (GTDB taxonomy): Bacteria > Desulfobacterota > Syntrophia > Syntrophales > Smithellaceae > UBA8904. The sequence goes on from JAKLES010000116.1 coordinate 3,068, forward strand.
CCTCAATGGGTTTTTCCTTGGCTGTATCGGGAATAATGATACCTCCCTTGGTCTTGGTTTCTTCTTCCAAACGTTTTACAATGATTCTATCCTGTAAAGGTCTGATTTTCATACTATTCTTCTCCTTTCTTCTTTTTTATG
>JAKLES010000117.1 GCA_022711575.1 Deltaproteobacteria bacterium
TTGCGCCCTACACGCTTTTGGCTTTGCTGATGCGGTTTCCCTGCGTGACAAATGCCCGGGCGAACGCGCCGCATGTAAATCATGCAGCTTTCACATTTCGCGTCCTCCGCTGGCGGAGGTGTCCCGATGTAAAATCGGGACGGAGGTGGAGAATCTTTTTTGACTGCAACACAGAAGATTGAAACCGGAATTTCTTCCCCTGCACCTTTTAGCCACGCCGTCATACCAGGACATGGCAATAAAAAATCTTCATCAATCGACTTATTAAATCCTTACTTCAACCGCTTAAATCGGATCTCGCACTTATTGAAGCCCTCGGCAATCGTTTCGCCCAGCTCCAGTTCGCAGCCAAAGGAACCGGCAATGCCCCTGTCTCCCTGCATGGCCATATCGCAAAGCCTGGCAATCTGCTCATGCGTTGCGCCTTGTTTCTGCCATGCCGCCACCAGCGGGCAATAATGAAAGTCTATATCCAACCGGTCATCGGAACACGTCAATATCTTCATTTCAAAAACCATCCTGGCCGGCAAGGAGAAAAGCGTTTTCTTCAACCCTTTAAGACTTTTAGTGCCGGCTTTGGCCGTCAATTGATTGCCCTGAAAGCAGCCGCATCTCATAATGGCCGATTTCGCAAAGTCTTCAGTGCTTATGCCGCGCTTCTCGGCCTCATCAATCAGAAGATACAGCCAGGCGGCTCTGTGCTCCAGCAATTCCCGTATCGATTGAATAAGCTTGTTTTTAATCTTCGGATTATTTTTAATTTCCGTCATTTTCTCTTTTTTCATGGCGAAATCCCCCATCGCTTATTTAGCGCAGCCTGTCCGACATGCTGTTTTATTTCTTACACAGCCTGTCTGAAATGATCAAGTATCTTTCCAGTTCCACCATTTCAATTTGTCCGGATCATGTTTGGTATGGGATGCGAAATATACCGCACACCGGAAAACATACAGCATGCAACGATCAACCGGCTTCCCTGTTTTATTGCACAACGCATGATAGAGGGCTTCCGGATTATTATGGCTAAGATCACTTATTTTCTTAATGCCAAGACTTCTCAAATCGTCTGCCGTGGCTTGGCCGACACCGGGTATAATTTGTAATTCATCTGCTTTACAACACTGCTTCATATATTAACGTGAGAAATAATAGCCGTCACCGCAGAGCATTAGAAATACGACGATAACGGCATAAAGGATGACGCGAAGTTTATTAATATCTTTCATGCTTTGTCCGTGATGAAAAGTTAATCACGATGTAAAATGTCAAGGGTAAAGATTCGACCCCGATTTCTTACTTGCTAAAACTGAAATACGCTTTTTTACTTATAATGATGTGATCTATTACACGTAATCCAAGAATTTGTGCTGCTTCCGTAAGTTGATTGTGCATTTTCAGATCGGCGTCGCTGGGGCGGATGTCACCGCTGGGGTGGTTGTGCGCCAAAATCACGGCGGCGGCTCTGTCGGCGATGGCGTCGGCAAAAACCTCGCGGGGGTGAACCTGACTGCGATCCAGAAGGCCGACCGTGACTACACGTTTTTCAATGATTTCGTTGGCCCCGTTGAGAGATATGCAGACGAAATGCTCCTGCTGTTTGGCGGCAATATCCTGAAGCAGCGGTATAATATCCTCCGTATTATTTATTTTGACGGCGTCTCCCTTGGTAAATCGCCGGGCAATCTCAAAGGCGGCAAGAAGCTGAAAGCTTTTGGCTTCGCCGATGCCGCGGATTCCTTTCAAATCAGAGTCGGCAAGAGAACCTTTTTTCTCTTCCAGAATTTTAGCAATCTTTTGCGACATGGAGCGCACATCGTGACCTTCAACGCCGCGTCCAAGAATAACCTGCACCAGTTCCTCATTGTTTAGCGCGGCCGCGCCTTTTTCTTTCATCTTTTCGCGCGGGCGGTCGTGTTGCGGCAGTTCTTTGATCGTTTTCATTTTTTCAACTCCGTCAGACCCGCGGCGATTTCGACCTGGGCATCCTCGATAATTTTAATCAATTCCGCCGGTGTTCGTTTATCCGAAAGATCAGGCGCGTTCTGATTCGTGGCTTTGAGGTCGTAGTTTTTAGCGCGGATTTCGTCAATCGTGACATACCAGCTCCGCTCGCTGATTTTGCCGGGATCATCGGAAGGCAGCGCCAACCGCTCGAAAAAATCTACAAAATCGTCAAACAGCATGGGATTGCTCTTGTTGACTTTGCGCGGCTTGAATTCCGGCGTCAGCGTCATATCGTAATACCAGACGCGCTCGGTGGACGGGCCTTTCGTAAAAAACAACAAATCCGTCTTGACGCCAGCGCCCGCATTAACAAACACGCCCTGGGGCAGGCTGATGATGCACCAGAGATGGCATTCATCCAGCAGCTTGCGTTTCGTCTGTTTGTACGCTGCCGTTTTGGTATGGAACAAAACGCCCTCGTCAATGACCATGCCGCACGTTCCGCCGTCAGCCAGCGAACTGATGATATGTTGGAGGAAAAGAATCTGCGCCTTGCCGCATTTGTAATCGAAATGCTGCTGAGCGTCCTTGCCTTCCTTGCTGCCGAAAGGCGGATTGGTAAAAATATAATCGAATTGCTGCGGTGCGCCGATAAACAATTCACCGTAGGTTTCGGCGCGGGTCAGCGTGTTGCCGTGCCAGATGCGCGGCAGATCAATCCCGTGCAACACCATGTTCGCCAGTGCGATAGGAATCGCTTCGCCCGCGTCTTCGCGCGCCCAGAGCGTCTCGGTTTTTAGCTGCTGAATTTGCGTTGCCGCCGGGTCTTGATCCATCAGATGCTTGAAGGCTTCTATCAAAAAGCCGCAGGTGCCCGCGCACGGGTCATAAACCGACCGGCCCAGTTGGGGATTGACCGTCTTGATAATAACACGGATAACTTCACGCGGCGTGAAAAACTGGCCGCCGTCATTTTTCTTTTCTCCAAGACTCGGCAACAGACTCTCCAGCGCCTGCGACATCGGAAACATGTGCTGCTCGCTGACCTGCGCTTCGCTTAAAGCGTGCACACGATCCAAAGCATCCTGAAGATTTGTTTCGCTCGCCAGAATCGTCCGTTCCTTGTTACGGAAGATTTCGGCAATAACCTTCTGCTTATTCGTTGCATTGCTGTTTTCACCCAAGGTCTGCAAATGCGGAAACAAATCCCCGTTGACAAACCGCAGGTAATCGCCCAGCGTTGAACCCTGGCCGGTCA
>JAKLES010000118.1 GCA_022711575.1 Deltaproteobacteria bacterium
ATCCCGGTTCTGGACGGCGTTTGCCAGGGCTACTTTTGATTTTAGAAGATCATTGTAGGCGATCATGCCTTCTTTGTAAAAACGTTCAGCGTCTCTTGCATGGGATTCCAGGTTTCTTACCGCCTCTTCGGCGACTCCAAAGAACTTCTCCGCTAACAGGGCAGTAAAGTAGGCCTCCCGAACCTGCTTTGTTACATCCATCATGGCAAGTGTCTGGTAGGTCTTAGAAAGATCCACGCCATACCTGGCCATTTCATATCTTGTAATCAGGGCGAAACCGGTGAAGAGGGGCTGGATCGCAGTGAGGTTCCACTTGTATAATTCTTCGCTGCTCATGGGAATTTTCATGCCGTTGAACATGGAAAAGGGCTGATCTTGAAGGTTAGTGTACGAGTACGAGGCAGACAATTTAGGGAGAAAATCGGCCCGTGCGCTCTTTTTTTCCTCCTGGGCGGCAAGGTATCGCTGGGTAGCCTCCTTTATAACGGTGTTGTTCGTGAGCGCGCTGTCCAGGGCACCTTCCAGCGACAAGATGTTTTCCCGAGGTTGAGCCTCAACCTTAGAGTTATCCAGTGCGCGTGCAGGGGGCGCCCACGCGAAGAAGAAAACAAAGATGGTCACAGCAATGAAAGTGTATCTTGACATGTCTATTCCCTCACGGATGATTTCTGATGTTTTCAAAGAAAAGCCTGGTTACGTCCTCCACCTTCTCGTAAGGGTGCCTCTGCGGATCCTCGAGCCAGAGGAAGAGGAAAGTGTTTGTGATGCTCTCCAGTACAATCGCCATGTAGTAAGGCTCCAATAGCTTCTTGAACAGGCCTTTATCCATCCCGCTTTTAAAAACCAGGGATATTTGTTGGAGGCCTTTTTCGTATAAGGCACGTAACTCTTTATCAAGGCCGGCCTTTGCGTCGAAACTGCTCCCCCGTGTCTCCGAAAAGTATATCCTCAGCATGGGGATGTTGTTCGTGAAGAGACGGCCCTTGGCAACGATATAGGTATGGAGTTTCTCAGCCTCATCACCCGGGCTGCCTAAGGCTTTTTTCATACAATCCAGGAACTCCAAGGCAAGCTCCGTAATGAGGGCACGGTACAGGTCTTCCTTATCGCTGAAGAAGTTGTACAGGGTGCCGACGGAGAATTCCGCCTCTTTCGCTATCTTGTGCATGGAAATGTTGTGATACCCGTACTTCGAAAAGAGATCGAGTGCGGTATTTAGTATTTGCTTGCGATGATACTGCTTCTGCCGATCCTTCCGCGGTAATGCTTTTTTTTTCTTTTGTTGCATTGGCCTGGAATCTTTCATTTAATAGATAAAAAATAAAGCTGATAAGGCATGTGCCGTGTGTTGAAGCTTATGTCATGAAATGAACCATGTGTCAAATACTAAAATGACGTTTTTTTCACGATGCGATCAACAAGATAGGAAATGGTAAGACACAATTCTGAACTGCAACACAGCAAGTTTTAGTCTGCATTTGACATAATCTTTAGGACAGTGTAAATTTACATCCATAATCCTTGCGAAAGGCAGGGGGGTGAGGTAGCCACACAAGTTTTTTGTGTCCCTTTATAAACCATGTTCTGTAAAAGAAAGTTGTTCCATAACGGGATGAGATTGAAAACACCCGGATAAAAGAGTGAGGAAATCATGAAAAAACTGCGACTGATAAAAATGATTGCTATCGTGTTGTTTCTGTTTCTCCAGGGTTGCTACATCCCTGTCGAACCGGGTTATGACAGCCAAGGTGGAGGCGGGAGTTATTACGAGCCACCATCAATCGCGTTTGAAGGACCTCCGGATGTGATCGTGATCCCTGATGCAGATGATGTTTATGTTGTCCCTGGGATAGAGATAGACTTGTTTTTCTGGGGTGGCTGGTGGTGGCGTCCATGGGGAGGTCATTGGTATCGATCACAGTATTATAACCGGGGTTGGAGTTATTACAACAATGTCCCAAGTTTCTATTATGATGTAGATCCTGGCTGGAGAAGATATTACAGAGACCGTAATTGGTATGGGCACCGGTGGGACTATGAACGGATTCCCCACCATCGACTTCAACAGAACTGGAAAAGCTGGCAAAATGATCGACATTGGGAAAGACAAAGAACCTGGGACGTCCGGAACTATCAGCCCCGGCCACAGCAACAGAGGCAGGAGTTAAGACAACAAAGGCAAAAGCAATACCAAACGCAACAGCCTCAGGTGCAACAACCCCAAAGGCGACCTGAAGTTGAGCAACCGCAAAGACAGCCTCAGGGTCAGCAGCCGCAAAGACCTCATGTTGAGCAACAACAGAGACCTCAGATTGAGCAACGACGACCTGAGGCACAGCAACCACCGAGCAGGCCGGAGGTTCGACAACCTCAGGGACAACCTCAGGCTCAACAGCCGCAAAGAAAACAGGAAGTTCAGAAACAAAAAAGAAAGCCTTGGGGTCAGTGGCCGGAAAAACAGTCCGAAGTTCAACAACCGCAGAAACAGCCTCAGGTGCAGCCGCCGGAAAGACCTCAGGTTGAGCAACCCCAGAGACGACCTGAAGATCAGCAACTGCAAAGACAACCTCAGACCCAGCAGCCAAAGAGAAAGCCTGATGTAAGGCAACCGCAGAGACAATCTGATGGGGAGAAGGTTCAACAGCCAAAACATGATCAGCCTCAGGGAAAACCAAAAAGCCGGGAGCTGGAAGATGAAAAGTAGGACCACACACAATACGTAAGGGCGCAATGAAGAAAACAACTGAACTGGCGGGATAAAATATGTCCGGAAAAACCAATGATCCGTTGCCCAAAAATGCGACAGAAGCGCAGGGGCTTATCATCAAGGCCTTTTATGAGAAATGTGGCAATGAAGTTTTGCCCGTTATCGACAACATTCTCGGTCGTCAGGGACGTGCCCTGGGTCTTAAAGTTAAAAGCAAGCTGACCGATTGTAATCTATCGACCGTTGCCAGGGCCTTTACGAAAAACTTTGATCCGGCGACGATCAATGTGGTTTCCATCTCCGATGATAAGTTCCACATTCAGGGGAAGATATGCCCCTTTGGGTTGGAAAACACATCGAGACAACTCTGCGAAGCGGTTATGGCGATTGATCGCGAATATTTTTTTGCGGCAACAGACGGCAAGACCACTCTGGAGATTATTAAAACCAGGGCAGATGGAGATCCGATCTGCGACACCGTCTATACCATT
>JAKLES010000119.1 GCA_022711575.1 Deltaproteobacteria bacterium
AGGCAGATGACGTGGTTTCGGCGTATGGAAAAAAAAGGCGTGCCGATTGAGTGGGTTTCCGGGAAAGATTATCATGCCTTTCGTAGCCGTGTGCTAAGAGTCTTGTCATGAAAAAAGCTTCCTTGATGAATGATTATCTGCATAGATACGCTGCGGGGCTTTCCTGGAAACTGCAGGCAGGGAATCTTGAAAATATTGAACAGGTCGTTGTTATTCCGGCATACGCGGAAAAAGAGCTGCTCTTTGCCACTTTGGCATCTATTGCTGCCAACAATGATAGGTCTTTAGAAAAAACCCTGATTCTCTGTGTCGTCAACAATAAAGCTGATACATCATTTGCCGATAAAGAAAATAATGCTCAAACCCTTGCGGTGCTGAGCGCCTTGATTAATAAACGCCCGTTCAATAAATTAGCGCTTGACGATGATCTTTATATTTCATTGCAAAAAATAGCCGACAGACCGCTGAGACTTGGCTATATTGACGCCTCCTCAAATGGTATGGAAATTCCTTCTCGTCTCGGCGGCGTCGGCATGGCTCGCAAAATAGGTATGGATATGGCCCTCCGGTTGCTTACGAATCCTGTCAGCGCACCGTGTCTCATCTTGAGCCTGGATGCTGATACCCTTGTTCAACCGGATTATTTATCGGCCATCAAAAAATTTTTTTCCTCTAGTAAGGCTCAAACGGGTGTTGTTGAATATGAGCATCAAATGCCTTTGAATGCAATCGAGAGGTCTGCGATTTGTTACTATGAACTCTTTCTGCGCTATTGGGTATTAGGTCTGCAATATGCTCAATCACCCTATGCTTTTCATTCGATCGGATCAACTATTGTTACAACGACTGATAGTTATCTTGCCGTGCGTGGAATGAATCGCCGCGGGGCGGGAGAGGATTTTTATTTTCTGAATAAACTGGCAAAAACAGGTACAGTCCGCCAAATCAGCGAAACGGTAGTCTATCCGTCTGCCCGCATTTCCAGACGGGTTCCCTTTGGCACGGGTGCTGCGATTGAAAAGATTATTGCCGGCACGAGTCCTGAGAAAGGTCTATACAATCCCAGAATATTCATTATTTTGAAGGAATGGATTGCCGTGATGAAACAATCTTTTAACTGCTCCGAAAATCAGATTATCGCCAAAGCATGGGAGATCGATCCGGGTTTAAGGATTTTTTTGGTTGCACGCGGCTTTTTATCCGTTTGGCCAAAAATCCGCCAAAACTTAAAGGATTATAAAACATATGAAAGGCAGTTTCACAATTGGTTTGATGGATTTGAAACATTAAAGTTGGTCAACTATCTGACAAAAGAATTTTATCCGCGAATCAGTTTCATTTCCGCGTTGAAGAAAATTCTGGAGATGCAAAATAAGGAATTTCCGAGCGGGATGCCCAGCGAAGCCTTTCCGGAAACGGAAGATGAAATGAAAATTCTAGGGTATATTCGGGACCGGTTCAAATGATGAACAGGCCAGTCGCAGAGGATAATCTTCTTGACTTGACAGGATAATTTCGCATATAGCTTAATCAATATTTTATGGCCGCTAACTATTTTCGGGAGGAAATTAATGAATAAAATCTTAATTAAAAGCGCTCTGACGGTCGTATTGTTTAGTCTGATAGCCACGACGTTCGGCTGCGGTAAGCAAGAAGAGGCCAATAAAAAACACCCACAGCAAACGCAGCAAAACGCGCAAACCGAGTCGTCCCTCGGCATGGATAAAACCATGAGCACGCCACCGATTATAGAGCCCAAACAAGTTGACCCGAAGGACGTGGCGGTCAGTGTTGACGGTATCGCGTTAAAAAAGGACGACCTGTCCAAAGGTGTCAAAGCAAAAATGAAGCTCTATAAAGATAAGATTCCAGCCGACAAGAAGAAAGAAGCTCAGGACGGGTTAAAAAAACAATTGATGGAAGAGTTTGTTTTACGCACACTATTAACCAACGAAACTAACAATAAAAAGATTGGGGTTACGGATAAAGAAATGCACGCGGCAATCAATCAAATTAAAGCAAATATTCCCCCGGAAAAGACAATCGATGATTTTCTCAGAGAAAACAACATTCGCAGGGAAGACATTGCTCTGGGAATAAAAATTAGAAAACTGGTCGAAATGGAAACCGGTAAAAAATCTAAACCGACAGAGAAAGAAATCAGTAAATTTTTTACCGATAATAAAGAAAAGTTTACCACGCAAGATAGCGTTCATGTTCGCCATATCCTGGTTACAATAGACGCCAAGGATGATGAAAAAATGAAAGCTGAAAAGAAGGCCAGGATAGAAAGTCTGCGTAAACAGATTTTAGAAGGTGCTGATTTTGCCGAAATAGCCAAAAACAATTCTGATTGCCCCAGCAAGGAAAATGGTGGTGATCTGGGAGAAATCAAAAAAGGTCAGACAGTCAAACCTTTTGAAGATGCTGCTTTTTCACAGGAGATTAATCAGATTGGGCCGGTGGTGACCACGGAATTCGGGCATCATGTCATTCAGGTTTTGGGACGTAGTCCTGCAAAAACCGTCAAACTTGAGGAAGTAAAAGATAAAATAGCTATTTACCTTGAGCAGCAAAAACAAGCGGAAGCTTTTTCCAAGATGACCGCTAGATTAAGGAAAAACGCGGTTATTATTTATTACGAAAATTAATGAGAATTAAGAAAGCTGGTCGAATAGAGCAAGGACTCTGGCTTTTAGGCACGGAACTTAGCGCTTATCGGAATATGTTCAAATAGTTTGCCTCCTCCCAATCTATTTAAAACTGTGTTTGTCGTCCGGAAAAGCGCTTGTCTTCACATCCTTGATATAGAGCTTTACGGCATTTTTGATATCCACGTTCAGTTGGGCGTATTTCTTGACAAACTTCGGCGTCATTCTGTCGTTCATTCCCAGCATGTCGTTGATGACCAGAACCTGTCCGTCACAGTGAACACCGGCACCAATGCCGATTGAGGGAATAGACAGCGCAGCGGTAATATCCGCCGCTAGTTTTTCGGGAACACACTCCAATACTAATGAAAAAGCGCCTGCTTCTTCAAGGCATTTAGCATCCTGCATGATTATTTCCGCAGCGTCTTCCTGTTTGCCCTGGACCTTATAACCGCCTAACTGGTTGACAGATTGTGGCGTTAATCCCAAATGCGCCAT
>JAKLES010000012.1 GCA_022711575.1 Deltaproteobacteria bacterium
TGCGTCCACAATCACCCCAGTGCCAATGTTATGCCCAGTCCGGAAGATAAGAAGTTTACGCAGGAACTGGCCGCCGCGGGCAAACTCATGGGAATTAAGGTTCTCGATCACGTTATTATCGGCGATGGTAGTTACTTTAGTTTTGCGGATGAAGGACTGATGGGATAGATTGATCGGAGGGGCTGATGGTCGAACTCACATGGCCTTTAACCCGGCCGCCAAAATTTATAGGCTAGATGTTTCGGTATTCCGCTTGGCCTTATTAATCCAGGTGGATATTCAGCGGGACATATGTATAGGGGACTTGAATATAATTGAATATTTTTGTTTCCCAGAATGGCTCCAGGATTTTCCCGATGTTCAACCCGACTCCAACGTAGATTGTTCGTTGGCGACTGTCATGTTCTCCCCTTGAATCATACTCTTCATATCCCCGGGCATAATAGCCTACCTGTAACTCAAAATACTTCAGATGCGTATCCTTAAAAGTATCAAAACCATCCATTTTGAAGGCAATAAGATGTTTCTGCCGTTCGTAGTCCGTAAATATGTCACTTTTATACCTTCCTTTCCGAAAAGGGTCATATTCAATACGAAAATCGATTTTCCTTGCCACTTCCGGATATCTGACCATGATGTAGCCGATAGCAACGCCCAGTATATTGAACAGCTCGTCCTCATAGGAAAAACCATATGAACTGAAAGAGTCACCGATTTCAATCAGAGTCTGTATTCCTAAAGAAGACAGGCATCCTAATTTGATCGCTGGCTCCCGATCATATCCCCAACGTTTGTACTGGTAGGAAAAAAGATGGCTCAGTGCATATGAAAAGTACATATGCCCAGCTTTATCAGCACCCCCTTCCGGAGTATCTTTTCCGAACCACTTTTCTTCCTTGAGATGAGGAGATCGATCTCCGTAATCCCATTCCAGGAGACCCCAGGTCAGAACAGCGGTGCCAACGGCGGCATTCAAAAGGAGAGCTTTATTTTCTTTGGAGAGGTTTTCATGCTCGGCAACATTATTATCTTGTGCTGACAAAGGAATATTTAAAACGAGAAGAAAAATAAAAAGAGCAACAGAGACGAATAGTCGAGCCGAAGGTCTCATATCATATTCCCTAATTTATTGATTAGACCGGTTTCTTTCAATATGTCAGGTTAATATTTGTTTTCTCTGTTTGTTGCCTGGTTTCTTGTAGTATATTACTTCAACCATATATCTGCTGGCAGCCTCGGCCTCACCTGTTGGTTAAACCATATCATATAATCCTTTTTTTTCATATGGGTCAGTCAAGAGTCGAGAGGCAGATGGACGGCAATCAGTGATAATTTCATGCCAAGAATGGATAACGTTCTATTTTACAGCCGTTTCACCAGCTCCTGATTCTGACACAGAATGTTTCTTGACAAGCCAAAACAGCCCCCATATACTTCGGCGTCCTAAAAGTAATGATTTAAATAATAAAAGTATCAAATGGTTTCTCAGGAGGTATGAATATGGAAACAATGCTTCTTAGGGAGGAGAATTACCATGAGCAAGTTCATTGATCTTTCAGTGGCAATTGAAAGCGGGCTGCCGAGCGACCCGCCGATGATGATACCCAAGATCACCTATATTGACCATGCACTTGGGGCTGAAAGTATGAAGGCCTTTTATCCGGGACTAACGTCCAGCGACCTACCGGGCGGGCTCGGTTGGGCACTCGAGATCATGGAAATCTCGACACATGCAGGCACACATATGGATGCACCCTGGCACTTTCACCCCACACAGGATCAAGGGAAACCGGCTCTGACCATCGATAAGTTTCCGCTTGAGTGGGGTGTGGGTAATGGCGTCAAACTTGACTTCTCTGATTTTCCCGACGGCTACAACATCACGATAGAAGACATCAAAACAAAACTTGATAAAATTGGTCATACTCTTCGAGAAGGAGATGTATTTCTGGCGCAAAGCGGGGCAGCGCCTTACTGGGGGACGCCCGAATACCTTGTGAAAGGCAGTGGGTTTAGCCGGGAATCAACGCTCTGGATTCTTGACCAAGGCGTGCATGTTGTCGGAACGGACGGCTGGAGTTGGGACAGGCCGCTTTCTTTCCAGGCTCAAGAATTTGTTCAGACAAAGAATGCTGCAATTATCTGGGAAGGCCATTATGCAGGTATTGAAAAGGGTTATTTCCAGATTGAAAAGCTCACAAATTTAGACTTGCTGCCGTCATCAGGTTTCAAATTCTACTGCTTCCCGGTTAAAATAAAGGGGGCAAGTGCAGGGTGGATAAGGGCAGTGGCCGAGATTGTGTGATAATCAGCAGGTGTGTTTAATCTTGATAACCTGTTGGATAAATATATTAATCGCAAGAACATGCGGATTGATTCCGCGAAGGAGGTTACTATGGAATTAGCCGACGCAGTCAGAGGAAGAAGAAGTATTCGTAAATTTCAACCGCAGGATGTCCCGAAAAGTGTCATTACGGAGATTTTGGAAATGGCGCGCTGGTCGCCGTCCTGGGGAAATACGCAGCCCTGGACTTTATATGTGTTAACCGGTGAACCGCTGGCAGAGTTCAAAAAAATGAATCTCCGGCAGACGCTGACCGGCGCGGCAATTGCCTCCGATGTTCCCATGCTGGAGAAGTGGCCTGATGCCATGAAAGCGCGGTATAACGAGTTGGGTAAAGTTGTTTTAAGTGTGCAGGACATCAAAAGAGAAGATAAGGAAGGTCGCGAAAAATACTATAAGGATATGGTTTCCGTCTTTGACGCCCCGTGCCTTATTCTGGCCTGTATTTCCCGTGATAATCTCGTCGAATACCAGATGCTGGACGTTGGCCTTATCGCCCAGACAATCTGCCTGGCCGCTCACGACAAGGGTTTGGGCACCTGTCTGTTGGCGGCAGCCGCACGGTATCCCGCGGAGATTAGAAAGATAGCAGCCATTCCCGATGATAAAAAAATTGTTGTGGGGATCGCTTTGGGCTATCCTGATCCTTCAGTTCCTCTGAATAATTTTGAACGCAGCAGAGCGAAGCTCGATGAGATTGTCTATTGGGTAGAATAGGCGATGGATTTTGAAATGACGGAATAGAAGAGGGTAGAAATAACGGAATAAACATTCTATCAATTCATGCCGCAAGTAAAACCAAGATAGAAAAGTTATGACAAAGCTGTATTCCAGCCTGTGGGATTAATGGCCAAGAGAAAACTGAAAGAAGAAGACGGGCCTGCAATTCCTGCAGATGCTGCAACGGTAATGCTCCTGAGGCCTTGTCTGGACAGAGGTGTCCGAGACATCGAAGTGCTTCTGGTGCTGCGAAATCGCAGAAGCAGTTTTGTTCCCGGCTATCATGTATTCCCCGGCGGTGTTCTTGATCCCGAAGATTACGAACCGGGTATGGAACGCTTTATCCGTTGCATCGACAGGAAACAGGCTGCCCGGCTTCTTCCCGATATGTCTCATCCTGAAAAAGCTTTGGGCACCTGGGTTGCTGCCATCCGCGAGACGTTTGAGGAGGTGGGGCTGCTGCTCGCCCGGAATAAAGACGGCTCGTCCGTTACCATCGGCACAGACGAGGAACGTCAGAGGCTTGGCTTTTATAGGAAGGCGCTCATCAAAGGAGAAATGAAATTTTCTCAGATGCTGGAAGCGGAAGACTTTGTTCTTTTCGGGGATGATCTGCATTACTTTTCTCACTGGATTACACCGGAATATTTGCCGCTGCGCTATGATGTGCGTTTTTTTATGGCCCGGGCTCCGGCCGGGCAGTTCGCTGTCTGCGACGGCGTGGAACTGACAAATCTCAGCTGGCTTCGGCCTGCCGTGGCGATTGCGGATTACGAGATGGGCCAGATCGGGATGGTCCTGCCCCAAATCATTACGCTTGAGGAGCTCTCCCGTTTTAAAATGGTTGAGGAAGCCATCGTGTCTGCGCGGGAGCGACACGTTCCCACCATACTGACCAAGATAATTCAGCTTGACGGTAGGGATGTGGAAGTCATGCCCGACGGAAGTGTTTTTGAAAACCGTCCGCCGGTTTACCCTCAGTCTGGCCATAAGAAGTAAGCAGAACTGGCTTTTAATGATGAAAACGGTTCTATCTGCACGTGTCAATATTTTTCATTGCCACGGCCTCCTGAAATAAAACAAGGATCCCATGCAGGATTTCACGGAAGGCAACATTGCCAGACAGGTCATCGATTTCACGTTACCGATCATGCTCGGCAATGTGTTGATGTCCGTTTATGGCATCATCAACATGATTTGGGTTGGCCGGTTACTGGGTCATGAGGCCGTGGCCGCCGTTGCGGCCTCCCTCCCGATTATCTTGCTGATGCCCGCTTTTCTTATCGGACTGGGTATGGCCACCAACGTCCTGATTGCCCAGGCATTCGGCCGCAAGGATATGGTGTTGCTGAAAAAAATCCTGTCGAATTCTTTTTTCTCCTCTATCCTGTTCTGTTTGCTCATTTCCATTATCGCCCTTTTGTTCCGCCACCAGTTGCTTGCCTGGGTGCAAGCGCCGAAGGAAATTGAGAGCATGGCCCTCTCCTATCTGACCATCATCATGGCCACACTGGTATTCCAGTTCTTTATCAATTGGATGAACGGAATGCTACGGGGGCTGGGTGACGCCAGAACGGTGGTGAAAATCCTGATAATGCTTACGTTGTTCAACGTTGTTTTTGTTCCGCTGTTTATTTCGGGGATAGGCCCTCTGCCGCCTCTGGGTGTAGCCGGCGCGGCCTGGGGCACAGCGCTGGCGGCCGTGGCGACCTGTATTATCGGCTATATTTACCTGTTGCGCTTTAATCCTTACATTAATATGCGGAACTGGGATTACAGTATCGACTGGCGCATCATCCGTGAGGTCTTTGTTATCGGCGTTCCCGCATCGCTGCAAATGATTGTCGTTTCACTGGCCGGCGTTATAATCATCGCGTTGGTCAACCGGTACGGAACTGTGGTGACGGCGGCTTTCGGGATTGGCATGCAGATTGATATGCTGGCAACGATTCCTTTCATATCTATCGGGATGGCGGCGACCACGATAGCCGGACAGAACCTGGGCGCGCAAAAACTGGATCGCGTTTTTCTGACACTTCGGATATCTATTTATTTTGGTCTGGTCATTGGTCTGATCTGTACTGCCATTCTGTTGCTGTTTCCTCATTACATCGGTGCAATTTTCCTGAAAGAATCGGCAGAAAGTACCAAAGTACTGAATATTGTCCGCGAGTACTATCATTGGATAGCGTTTATTTTCCCCTGCTTTGCAGTTATATTTGCCATCCAGGGGGTGCTCCGCAGCGCAGGTGACACGATGGCTTTACTGGCTCTCTCGTTTATTGCCATGTTCGTCCTCCGCATTCCTCTAGCCTACGCACTGGCCGGTCCCGGCGGCTTTAAGCAGGACGGCATCTGGATGGCTATGCTGATGAGCAGCGCATTCGCGGTCGGTTTGAACTGGCTTTACTTCAAGAAGGGTCCTTGGACGAAAAAACGGCTGCTAGGAAAGCAAAAATCTTGACAGTATAATATCACGTTTTAGAACAGCAGTTTGTAGGCGAAGTAATGGCTGCCATTATCGCTTTTTGCGGAAGATCAGTTTCAGCGGGACTTTGTCGAAGCCGAATTCATCGCGAATCGAATTCATCAGGAAGCGCTCATACGAAAAGTGGACGCCTTTGGCGTGAGAGACAAAGAAAATAAAAGTAGGCGGTTTAATGCCGGTTTGTGTTGCGTAAGAGATGCTCATGGATCGGTTCTGAAAGCGTGCCATCGGATTTCTCCGGACGGATCTTTCCACCAGATCATTTAAGGGTGATGTGCCCACCCTTTTTGTATATTGGCTGTAAACATCGTTGATGAGTTCAAATATTTTCGGCGCGCGCTGTCCGGTTAGCGCTGAAATAAAAAGAATGGGTGCGAAATCCATGAACTTGATTTTATCCTTGATGTCCTCGACGAATTTGCCGACAGTGGCGTTATCCTTTTCAATTTTATCCCATTTATTTACCACAATGATGCAGGCTTTGCCACGCTCATAGGCGAGACCTACGATTTTGGCGTCCTGCTCGGTCATGCCTTCTTCCGCGTCAATCAACACCAATGCGATATCGCAGCGGTTGATTGTTTTGAGCGCCTGGATGACGCTGTATTTTTCCAGTGTCAGGCTGATCTTGTTTTTCCTTCGGATACCCGCCGTGTCAATCAGCAGATAATGTCGGCCGTGTACCTTGATGGTCGTGTCAATGGCGTCTCGTGTAGTGCCGGGCGTAGGATTGGCAATACTTCTTTGGCTGCCGGAAATCAGATTGATGAGCGATGATTTGCCGACATTGGGTTTGCCAACAATTGCCACCGCGATCGGTTCATCCGCATTATCTTTACTTTCAGTTGCGGGTGGAAAACCGTTCGTCAGATCAGCCAGTAATTCATCCATGCCCAATCCGTGTTGAGCGGAGATCGGATAGAAGGTATCGATACCCAGACGATAGAATTCAGAGAGCAGTTCTTCATGGCGCTCACCGTCCACTTTGTTCGCGGCGTAAAATACATTTTTACCCTTACCGCGCAATTGACGGGCTATTTCAAGGTCCGTCGGGGTGAGGCCATCTTTGCCGTCCATCAAAAGAATAATGACGTCCGCATCTTCAATAGCCAAATTCGTTTGCTCGCGCATCTGGATCAAAATACGTTCTTCCGTGATCGGTTCGAATCCACCGGTGTCAATCAGGGTGAAAGCTTTATCGTGCCAAACGCAGTCCATGTAGTTGCGGTCGCGCGTCGCGCCCGGTTCGTCGATGACGATGGCCTTCTGCTTTCCCGCGATGCGATTGAAGAGCGTTGATTTGCCCACATTGGGGCGGCCGACGATGGCGATAACGGGTTTTGCCTGCATGGAAACCTCTATTTGATAAGTCCAAACTCACGTAACATTCGGTCGGAACTGGTCCAGTCTTTCTTGACGCGCACAAACAATTCCAGAAAAACCTTTGCACCGAAAAGATTTTCCATTGACAGCCGCGCCTGTGTCCCGATTTTTTTCAGCAGGGCGCCTTTCTTGCCGATCATGATCGCTTTTTGCGATTCTTTTTCGACAGAAATCGTTGCGCTGATGCGAATTAGATTTTTTTTCTCGTCTTCCTTAAAAGCATCAATGTTTACTGCCGATGCATAGGGGACTTCCTGCTTTGTTAAATGCAGAATCTGTTCCCGGATAAACTCTCCCGCGATAAACCGTTCGGTGGCATCGGTTGCGATATCGTCGGGGAACAGTCGCGGACCCTCGGGCAGTATCTCTTTCAGGGAGGTCAGCAACTCTTTGAGTCCTTCTTTTTTTAATGCGCAGATCGGAAAAATGCCGGTGAAGTCATAAAGTTTGCTATACTGATCGATCAGCGGCAGTAAAGAAGGTTTTTCTATCCGATCAATTTTGTTAATGGCCAGCAATACCGGTGCCTTGGCACCGGCCAGCGTTTCAATCAAAAAAAGATCGTGTGGGCCGATGAGGGCGTCGGCTTCAACCATCATCAGCAATACGTCAGCGTCACCAATGGTATCCCGGGCCGCTTGCACCATTGCGCGGTTGAGCGGCGTTTTTGGTTTGTGCATTCCCGGTGTGTCCAGAAAAATCAATTGCGCGTCAGGGAAATTCTTAATGCCCGTGATACGGTTTCGCGTCGTTTGTGGTTTGTCGGCGACAATGGAAATTTTGTCACCGATTATCGCGTTGAAAAAAGTTGATTTGCCCACATTGGGGCGGCCTAAGATGGCTATAAAACCGGATTTAAACACAAAGATTCTCCAATGATTTACATGAGTCCTGGAATATCGAGAGAAAAAGATTTCCCTGATTCGGTGGTCATCAATAGGTGCCCATTAAGGCCATTACCGTGAGAGTCTATAACGATCTGGGCATCTGGGTAAAGCTTTTTTATTGCTTCAATGTTACGGTTATTAAAACCGCGAAAATTCGACAGGTCGCGTTCGGCAATTTGAAAGTGCAATTTCCGGACATGGTTCGGAATATCGCGAAGCAATTTCAAAGTGGCTGAATAAAAAATGGCCGAATAGACCAGGCTACCAAAAGACGGATGGAACGGCCCTGCCAGCACGGCGCCTTCTTGCTTCATCTCCGGTGTCGTCTGCAAACCGAAACGAATGATGCGAATGCCTTCCGGCACGAGTTTTTCCCATGCCAGACAGCACCACTCCACCGACTCGTCAAGGCTGAGCGGTTGATAACGCCCCTCGCGAAATTCATCGGCCAGCGGTGTATCCTGAAAAACCAGCACGGGATGGATGCGGGCGGTATCCGGCTGAAGTTCAACGGTGCGTGCAAGTGTTTCCATAAAGATTTCCCGAGTGTCGCGTGGCAGGCCGGCCATCAGGTGCAGGCCGGTTTTGAAGCCGTGCGACTTGAGCAATGTTATTGCCTTGACGGTGACTTGAGCATTATGACCGCGTCCGGCAAAATGAAGGACTTCATCGTTGAAGGACTGAGCACCGAGTTCAATAGTCCGAACGCCATGTCTGTGTAAAAAAATAAGTTGGTTGTCGTCAAGGTAATCCGGTCTTGTGGAAATCCGGATTGAGTCCACCTGTCCTTTTTGAATATACGTATCGGCCCAAGACAAGAGCCGCTTTTGATAGTCAGGTGGAAGTCCGGTAAAATTGCCTCCGTAAAAAGCGATCTCTATACCACCCAGTTTGTCTTTGTTCCAACGGAGATAGGAGGCCACTTCTCCATCAAAAACATTTTTTGTAATATCGTGCGTGAAATTGCCGGCGGCAATCTTCTGATTGCAGAAGATGCAGTGTTGCGGGCATCCGCTGCTCATGATGAAAATCGGAATAATCAGTGGTTTCTCTGTCTTGTGGGGTTTAGGTGCCGTTTCCATTTTGCAGACTTTCCCAGGCTTTTTGCGCCGCATGTTTTTGGGCGTCTTTTTTGCTTTTTCCCCGGCCGATTTGCCGGATGTCAACACCGACAGCTATTTCGACTTCAAAGGTTTTGTCATGATCAGGGCCGCTTGAAGTAATCATGGTGTAAATTGGTGCGGATTTGTATTTTTTCTGACAATATTCCTGCAAGGCTGTCTTATAGTCGAAGCATTGAGCGTTAAGTACCTCATCATTCATCACAGGCTTCATGAGCCGCTTGAGCAGCGTTCTGGTTTTACTGAAGTTAGAATCGAGGTAAATGGCGGCAATGACCGCTTCAAGCGCGTTGGCCAGAAGCGATTCTTTAGCGCGTCCACCGGAGTGTTCTTCTCCCCGGCCCAAAAGCAGGCAATCCCCCAGGCCAAGTTTTGACGCCAGATCCGCCAGGGGTTTTTCATTGACCAGTAAAGAACGGATTTTAGAAAGAGTGCCTTCATCGAAATCGGTATGCTTTTTCATCAGCAGATCGCTCACACAAAGCCCCAAAACTGCGTCACCCAGAAATTCCAGTCGTTCATTATCGCTTGCGCCCAATTGAGGATTCTCGTTGATATAAGACCGATGCGTCAGAGCAGTCGAAAGCAGATCCATATTCCGGAAAGTATAATGCAGTTTTTCCTGAAGAGCCGTTAATCGTTTTAATCTGTCGTTATCCATGAATAACCCTGCCACTCAGCTTACCCTCCCGATAATCTTCGGTTCTGACCATAACAATTTTATTTACTAAAGATGCGGGGTGTTTGTCCAGTAATACCGGAAGGTAATTATGCGAGAAGCCTTTGGGCAGTCCGGTTTTTTTGTCCTTGGCCTGTTCCACCAGTACCGGCAGTGTTTTACCCAGAAACCTTAGAGAAAATGTTTCTCTTTTTTTTATACCCAATTCCCGCAGGATCGTGGCGCGTTCTTTTTTTGTTTTTTCCGGAACCTTGGGCTGGATGGAGAGCGCAGCCGTTCCAGGTCTTTCCGAATATGGGAAGACGTGCAGATAGGCTACAGGTAAATCTGCAAGCAGTTTATGCGTGTTGTCGAATTCCTTTTCGCCTTCTCCGGGGAATCCGACCATGACATCTATCCCGATAGCAATATCTTCTACCGTCTTTACCACTTTTTCAATGAGCGCACGGTAGAATGTATTATCGTATCGACGTTTCATCATTTTCAAAATGGAATCATCACCGCTTTGCAGCGGAATATGCAAATGCGGACATAGGTTGTCGTGTCGGCCAAAAAGATGAACTAACTCGTCCGATATTTCGTTGGGTTCGACGGAGCTGAGCCGGAACCTCACCCGGGGATTTTTTGATAACAAAGTCTCAAGTGTCCGGGCCAGGTTAGTCTGAGGTTGCAGATCATGCCCGTAATATCCAAGATGGATGCCGGTGAGAACAATTTCCTGATAGCCCTGCAAGGTGAAGTCCCGCACACCGGCAAGCACAACGGGAAAAGGCAGACTGCGGCTTTTCCCTCGAGCGAAAGGCACGATGCAATAACTGCAAAACGCATCGCAACCATCCTGGATTTTGAAAAAAGCGCGGGTGCGTCCCGCTAGCACAGACGCAGCGGTGACAGGAAATTGCTTTTGCAGAAAAATATCATCGGCATAGATCCGATGTGAATTCTGGACGGGATTGCTCAGCAGCTCGGGGATCCGATGTTTCTGATCATTACCCACGACAAGGGTGACGCCGTCGATGCCGGCCAGTGCCTGGGACTGTGTTTGCGCGTAGCAGCCGGTAACGATGATGCGGGCCCAGGGATTGACACGCAACGCCCTTCGAATGAGCTGGCGCGCCTGAAAGTCCGCAGAAGCTGTGACCGTGCAGGTGTTAATGATATAGGCGTCGGCAAAAGCATTAAACCGTACCAGCGTAAAATTTGCAGATTGCAGGTCCCTGACCAATACCGCCGTGTCACACTGATTGACCTTGCAGCCCAAGGTGGCGATGCCGACTTTCAATATTTTCCTTTCGCTGTTCAATGGCTCTTTATTCTCTTCCTCATCTTTGATCCGGCCTTTATCTATGAGGCAACTGGTCCTTTGTCAAGACAAACAAAAAATGGATTTTATGTTGAAAATGAGCTAAATTCTCGCCTAACCAACATGGGAAGGGAGATTTGATCATGGAATCTGTTTCAGCTTATTTTGCGGCACACCCGGCAGCCTTTACGCTAATGATGATTTTTGTCGTTATTATGATTCTGTATTTCATCTTAAAGAAATTTATTAAATTAACGATTGTTCTTCTTTTTATCATTTTGCTGGTCGGCGGGATTAATCTTTTCAAAGACCCCGCAACCATGCCTGAAAAAATTAAGAAATCTGTTGAAACACTGAAATCTGGCGGAGAACAGATCGTGGATAAGGTCAGCAATTTATGGCGGGATACCAAGGATCTGGCCGGCAAAGCAAAAAAAGTTCCCGGTGATATCGACAAAATGCTGGATACAGCCGACAAAGATGTCCAAAAAAATTTCAAGAAATGAACTTTCCTATGTAATAAAAAGATCATTCGTCGAAAAATTCGGGTCGGTGGTCAGATTGACGCCCATGCGCCTGAGCCCCGCCTCATCGCCGGGTGTCGGAATATGGGTCATATGAACTTCACAGTTTTGCAATTCCTTTAATTTTTCCAGGGCCAGTTCCGCCGCCGGATTGGTGGTCGCGCTGATGGCGAGCGCAATGAGTGCCTCTTCCAGGTCAAGGCTGACATTTTTTTCATCCAGAATTTCAGTTTTTAGTTTGCGGATCGAGTCGGTGATGTTGGGCGGCAATAGTTTTATTTTATTAGGAATATCAGCCAGATGCTTGATCGCATGTATCACTACACTGGATGCTGCATGCATTAAGGGAGAATTACTGCCGGTAATAATTGAGCCGTCGGCGAGTTCGATGGCCGCACCGCAGAAGATGCCTTCATTTCCTCTATTGCGTTCCACCGCTTCCTGTGCCGCCTGACGTGCCGGCAGCACTACACGCCTGTCTTCCGGTTTTAGATTAAAATCATTAAGAAATAATTCAACGCGTTGTACGGTCTCTTTATCGGAAAATCCCATGGCATATTCGCAGCGGTAACGGAAATACCGGCGGATGATCTCCTGCTTGGATGCTTCTTTGGTAATGTCGTCATTGGTAATGGCAAATCCCGCGCGGTTGACGCCCATGTCGGTGGGTGACTTATAAAAGGAGGCTTCACCGGTGATCTTTTCCAGAATTCTTTTTAAGACCGGAAAAACTTCCACATCTCGGTTGTAATTGACACAGGCTTCTCCGTAGGCTTCTAGATGAAAAGGATCGATTTGGTTGAAATCGCGAATATCGGCGGTAGCGGCTTCGTACGCGACGTTGGCCGGATGTTTCAGCGGCAGATTCCAGATCGGAAAAGTTTCAAACTTGGCATAGCCTGATTTGACGCCTCTTTTGTAGTCGTGGTAAAGCTGCGAAAGGCAGGTGGCCAGTTTTCCGCTGCCCGGTCCCGGTCCCGTGACAATCACCAGCGGTTTGTCTGTGGGGATATGCTCATTGACGCCGTAGCCTTCATCACTGACGATTAAATCCACATTGGTTGGATAGCCCTTTGTGAAGCGGTGCGTAAAGACCCGTATGCCCCGGCGCTCCAACTTGTTCTTGAACAAGACGGCAGAAGGCTGATTTTCAAAACGTGTAATGACGACGCCCATCACGTTAATATTCCAGCCACGCAGATCATCAATGAGTTTCATCGCGTCTGCGTCATAAGTGATGCCGAAATCCGCGCGGATTTTTTTTCGTTCAATGTCGCCTGCGTAAATGCAAAGCAAAATATTTGCGCTGTCTTTCAGCTCTTTGATAAGACGCATCTTGACATTGGGATCATAGCCGGGCAGCACACGGGCTGCGTGATAATCATAGAGCAGTTTGCCGCCGAATTCCAGGTAGAGCTTATTGTTGAATCTTTCAACACGCTTTAATATTGATTCAGTCTGTTGTGTAATATATTTTTCATTATCGAATCCATTGTTGCCTGTGTTCATGCGAATTGATTGCTCCTCCTTGGGGTTGTACAATTGTTTTCGTCTAGGGCGAAAATGTTCGTATATAATACAATGATGTATTTTAATTAATACGGTTTTGTTCCATATATCAATTAAGATTTTTTATCCAAGAAAAAATGGTTCAATCATCTGAAGCAGAGAGGAAATCTACGGACATGGATAAATGGGGAAGCTCAACTGGTTGATGAGGTTATCATTATTACATTAAATTGATTTCCATCGCGCGGACTGGGCAGGCGGAGACGCAAAGTTCACAGCCGTTGCATTTTTCAGGATCAAACAAGACTTTTTGTGTCTGTTTTTCAAAACATAAGGCGCCGGTTGGGCAAAATCCTGTGCATGCGCCGCAGTGGACACATTTATCGATAATCTGAAACACGCTTTTGGCAAGAGGCTCAACTTTCAGTCCCATTTCTTTCAGAAAACGGATGCCGCGGTCGAAATCTTCTTTTTGACCGGAGAGTTCCAATACAATCACGCCTTCACGACGTGGAAAGATTCTTGCTTTGAGAATATTAAAGACAAGGTTGTGTTTTTGGGCCAGCAGATAGATGATTGGCTGCTGGACGATTTCTGGGGTATAGCGAATAACTATTTTTTTTGAGTACATAGCCTAAAAAGTGATAAACCTCCGATTTTGCGGCATGTTAAGAGATGCAACGCATAATGTCAAGGCAATAGTTGCGCTATGTCCATGATTTTGCATATTTCAGTGATCGAGCAGGAGTTAAGACTGGCCTTCCTTTGGTTTTTTTTGGGTATCGGAGGAAAGTGGATCAAATAAGGACCTGAAAGGCGCAAGGCCAGTCATTGCCTGGGGATTCATCTTGGAATAATTTTCGCCGTACTCAAGCCACTTTTTGAATTGGTCATCAGCCATATTACGGAATAGAAGATAATTGCGAATGGTCTGCTCAAGATATTTCTCGAAAAAATCCGTGAGCACATTTTCGCCATACTGAATAATCAGGTAGAGCAGGGGAGGCGGTAACAGGAATTTCTTTTTGCGTGCCTCTTCCAAAACAATTTGCGTCAGAATTGCCGGGGTGACGTCTTCACCTGTTTTAGCGTCCGTTACTTGAACCTGACGGCCCTGACGGATGATTTCCGTCACGTAATCAAGCGTAACGTATATACTTTTTTCAGTGTCGTAAAGTCTGCGGTTGGTGTATTTTTTTAATAGCAGGATGTTTTTATCCATAGTACATTCCTTTTTCTTTTCTTATCCAATTATTATAAATATTGCAACATAAAATTATTGTTTGCATTCTCAATAAGGATTATTAATTGCCATAAATAATTGTAATTACTGTAATAAGTAAAATGAAATGCTATCCAGGTCATGAATAAAAAATATTGCATTGCAACAATTTATTATTGACAAAGAAAAGATACTGGTTATAATTAGCTCAACACAAAAGAAAAGGAGATGGCGGACGTGAATCCCACAACCATGATTGAACACATTCTGGATTTCAATAAAAAAGCCTTTGACTATGGTTTTAACGCTCTGATTACAGTTCAGGAACGTACCGAAAAGATAATTATCGATTTCTGGGGAAATTCCGAATATTTTCCTGAAGAGGGTAAAAAAATTTTCGGAGATTGGTTTCAGAGCTATAAAAAAGGGTTGGATGAGGTCAAAACGAGTGTGGATTGCCGTTTAAAATTTGTTGAAGAATATCTCCAGAACGCTGCAATCAGATGGAATCGTCGTTCAATCCTGTGGTCAAGCAAACACAGACAGTTAGCGCTGCAACTGATTGGACAACGAAAAAGTTTGCCGTGGATGGAAAGAAGGTAACTCATCGCGAGTCGCTGGTTAAGGAAGCCAAGATGAATCGTAATAAAATAGACAAACAATAACAAACAACAACAAAAAAGAAGAAGGAGGAGGAAAAAATGGAACCCAAGAAGATTGCAAAACAAATGGTGGATTTTAACAAAGCAGCTTTTGATAATTCATTCGAAGCTATGGCTGTTATTCAGGAACAGACCGAGAAAATGGTAACGGCAATGATGCAGCAGACGGCCTTTTTCCCAGAGGAAGGCAAGAAGTTGATCAATGATTGGATGAAAACCTATAAGAAAGGCCGTGAGGAATTCAAGGCCGCTGCGGATGAGAATTTTAAAAAAGTTGAAGCATATTTTTCTGCAAAGTAAAATAATAATTGAAAAAAAACGCCGCGGTTTACCGCGGCGTTTTTTTTTCGTTCCAGTAATAAAAGTAATTACGATTTTGCTGCTTTGGGCGGGCTGACGAGTCCCTCGCCTTCAAGCACCATTACGTCGTCCTGATTTTTGCAGGTGGTTTTTAGGCGGACACGGTTTTTTTCACTGTTCAATTCCAGGATTTCAACGCGTGCCGTGATGGTGTCGCCGATGCGCACTGGTGCGAGAAAACTTAAATCCTGTTTCATGTAAATAGTTCCGGGACCAGGCAACTGATTAGCGATAATGGCGGAAATGAATCCCGCAGTCAGCATTCCATGTGCGATGCGAGTTTTGAAAAAAGTATTTTTCGCGTAGGCTTCGTTGACATGTGCCGGATTGAAATCGCCAGTGATGCCTGCGTATAAATAAATATCCGTTTCTGTTACTGTTTTTGCAAATTCTGCAACATCACCAACTCGAAGCCGGTCAATACTTTTTCCTGTAATCATAGAAAATACCTCCTTGTCTTGAAGGAGAAAAGCTGCACCCTGTGGATGTCAGGCTAGAACCAGCTCTTGTGGCTCCAGATATTCTCTTTCAAATCTTTGATGTCATCTTGCATAACCATGTACTCGCAGGCATTGTGAATGGCTAGGCCACCTTGGTAGGCCAGAGCCGTTACCAACTGGATTTCATCTTCCGTGAAAGTTCTTTGCCGACCGCTGTAAACAATGAGGACGCCGATTACATTGTCCTTGGCCCTAATTGGAACATACAGCATGGAAACAATGCCTTCTGCTTTTTTTTCTTTTTTGTACTGGATTCCCGTATCCTTAAAAACATTTTGAATGGCGATGGTTTTTCCTTTGAGGGCTTCCGCAATATTTTTATCCGCCAGGATGGGGCCTTTATTCATATATTTTTCGCTTAAGCCGAAACTGGCCACCGATTTCAAGGTGCGCTTGTCATCATCCAACAGTCTTACCGATGCCGCCTTGAGATCCAGGGATTCAACCATATCCTGGGTCATAGCCTGCAAAATGGTTTTGACGTCAAGGCTTTCCGAGATGCTTGCGGCCAGTTTCAGGAAGATCTTGGTGTTATTTCGCAATCTCCGGATCAGATGAGCAATTTCAATTGCGGAGCCTCCTTGCTCAGCCAGAATGGACAGAAAATCGATTTCATCTTTGGTGAACTTGCGGATGCTTTTGGTATAAAGGCTCAGGATACCCAGCATACGGTTTTTATCCATTACCGGCACGGACAAGATCGAACCAATTCCTTCCGCTTTCTTGGCTTTACGGTTGGTCAGCCGTTTATCCGTTGTGGCGTCCCTAAAATACATGTAACCGTCTTTCAACAATTGCGGACTGATTTTAACGGCGTGTGCCGGACCCGCGTGTATGTATTTTTTGGAAAGTCCCAGCTGGGCCACCGCGGCATTCTGTATGGAATCTTCCGAATCATCATCTCTCCGGAAAATGACGGCTGCCTTGGCATTCAGAGTTTTCACCGCCGTGGATACAATCAGGTGCAACATTTTGGATTGATCTTCCGTTGTGCCTATTTCTCTGCTTAGTTCGCTCAAAGCTCGAAAATAACTTTTTTCAGATGACATATTCCCCTCTCTCTTTTATATAGCTTCAGAAATTTTTTGGATGAGTGATAACTTGTTTTTTCTGGACGGCGCCTGGCGGGTGATA
Source organism: Deltaproteobacteria bacterium (assembly GCA_022711575.1). GTDB lineage: Bacteria > Desulfobacterota > Syntrophia > Syntrophales > Smithellaceae > UBA8904. Next base: position 16,837 of record JAKLES010000012.1, read on the forward strand.
TTCGGCTTGCGCGCCACTTTTTTCATCACACTTGCTTTTTTTACCGCAGGATTTTTATTAACGTTTAGTCTTTGCAATTGTGATTCGCGTTTGACCTGCGGTTCTTGTTTAATCTCTTCCCGGTCGCGTTCTTTAAGCCATTGCGCGATTTTAGGCGCGAACTGTCTCTGGAATTTGGAGCTGACGTAAATGCCGATATGTCCGGTTTCTAAACAGACATCTTCTGTGTCTTTGCTGCCGGAGGCTTTCGTCAATTGATTACATGCCTGGGGCGGTACCAGGTGGTCATATTCGCCGAAAAAGTTCAGAAGCGGCATAGTCAGTTTTTTTAAATCCACGAGTTTGCCGCCTAGAAACATTTTGCTCTGAATCAACAGGTTGTTCTTGTAGCAGTCATCGACGAATTGGCGAAACGTTTCTCCGGGAACGTCGGGACTGTCGAAAATCCAGCGTTCCATCCGCACAAAATTTTCCACAAAATCTTTGTTGTCCATATTTTCCATAAAGCCGACATATTTGTCGATCATCAGACGGGCCGGATTGAGCAGGAGAAAACCAAAATTCATCAGATCACCGGGAATATTACCGAAGGTCCGTATCATCCGGTCCGTGTCGATGTCCTTCATCCAGACATGCAAAAGTCCCTTATCCGTATCAAAGTTTGTCGGCGTGACGGTGGTGATTAAATTTTTAATTTTCTCCGGATGCTGCGCTGAATACATGACGCAGAATGAGCCGCCCATGCAAATGCCCATCAGGTTGATTTTGGGGATAGCGTGTTTTTTGCGGATGAAATCGACGATGTTGTTTAGGTAACCGTTGACATGATCATCAATGGTCAGGAAACGATCCTTGCGCGTAGGGTAGCCCCAGTCCACCATGTACAGGTCAATGCCTTCCTGCAAAAATGTTTTCACCACGCTTCGATCCGGCTGCAGATCCAGCATGGTTTCACGGTTGATCAGCGCGTAAACCACCAGCAGGGGAGTCTTTAACTTGTTTTCCGCATTTTCATTGCGAAAGTAATGTTTTACACGGACCCGGTCTTCTTCATAGACAATTTCATAAGGTGTTGAGCCGAGTTCATAATTGAGCTCGCCCAGCAAAACGTCGGAAGCTTTGGAAGTGCGCTTTTGAGCCTTTTCCGCGTCCTCGGCCATTCGCTCCAGTATCAGGTCTATAGGAATTCTTGTTGAATTCATGAAAAAATATTCCTTCCAAAAATCTTCGGTTCATGCCTGCCACACTGGATAAGGGCGGCTACTTTACAACAGTCAGAGTATTGGATGAAATACCGACTTGCTTTTCCAGTTCTTTCACTCGCTTTTTGAGCAGGTGGAATTCCTTGTAAAGGTCGTCCATGTCCCTTTGTGTCACAACAGGCATCAATTGGAGAAAATCGCGCAGGGCATCATTTTTGGCAATGAGGAAATCCTCCAACTTATTGAGTGTCCGATGCAGCGTGTCTGTGTATTCTTTGGATTTGAACAGATTCATATAGTGGCCTTCCAGAATCTTCAGCCACATTCCGTAACTTTCTTTTGTCTGGCTGGGGAAATTGCCTTCCTCCGCCATCTGCTGTAGTTTTTCCTGAAGCACTTTGAATGACTTTTCCAGTGGCAGATACAAGATGGAAAGAAATTCGGCTAACGTCGTTTCAAAGAGATTGTGCTTATCCAGCATCTCATTAAACCGTTCCTGATAAAAACGCGTCAGGCCCAGAGGCGGAATTTTCAGGTATTGACGTAGCTCTTTTTCATAAACATCGGTTAGGGCTCTAAAGACTTCCTGATCCAGATTGTCAAAGTTATAGGCTTCCGTGCGCTTGCCGATGTTACCCGCCTTTTCCAAGAGATGGTTTTGTATTTGCATCGCCGCGTCAAATCCGGATCTGGCCATTTTCAGAACAATTTCCGGCAGGGCATTGACAGAACTGGCAGCTGCCGTGGCGGATTCTGGTTCGCCCATCATTCGGGTGAAAGATTTGAGCAGATTTATATTTGTTTCTATCTGCTGTGTGAAGCGGTTATGCGCAACAGTTTGTGTCCTAAATGCGGAATTCGAATTGGTGGGCATTGCGTTTGCCAGGTTAAGCCACATATCCGAGGCCGTCTTCATCCAGTCGACAATAGAGTGTTCATTGAAAGGAGATGATTTGTCGTCGTCCGCCATAGTCCACCTCTTATTTGGTAAAACAACCGCCATATCGGCAATAGAGTTGAATAAGTCAAACTAAAGAATAGAACAAGTACCAACGATTCTAAAACGCTGACGGATGACGGTCGGGGATTGTAATGGCGTTGTTGATAAACTATAATCCTGACGATAGTCATACCAGCAAAAGTGGTTTTCTTGTAATATAGAAGACAATGTTTGTCAATATGTTTTGGAGCATGGAAGAGGAAGCTTTCCCAGGATGACGATAGAAAAGGACGCAAGAATTAGAAGATTTCCGATTGTGTCTTTTGATTACTCTGTGGGAGGTAGGACATTGATTAGACTATTGACGAGGCCATTATTTCTCACTCTTTTGGTTTATCTGAACAAAGTAATTTCGGCCAATCCAGTTGTGGAAAGACGCTATTCAGTGGGTGGTCATCATCTACCAAATGATGTTCCAGATGGTCGAATGTTTTCTCGGCAATCTTCTTAACGGCATAAGGATTGACAACGTCGTCTCGTGTGCCGTGGTAGATGATCACCGGGAGTTGCAGTTTTTGATTTACCGTGTTTTCAAATCCTTCTAAAATCAGCGCGGGGGCTAGCAGAATCAGCTTTTTTACACGCGGTTCGTCGTCCAACGCAAAGCGAGCCGCCATCAGGCCGCCAAAGCTTGATCCCACAAGGATCAGATTATCTTTGCCCTTCAGAACCCTTTTCAGTTTACGCATACGGGTCTCAAAATCGCCCGCGTAATCTTCAATAATCATTTCTGGAAACAATTTTCGGAAATGTTGCGCTTTGTTTCCCTGAGATGTGCTTTCCAGACCGTGAATAAAAACAAGCGTGTACTTCATTGTTTTAACCTCAGATATTTTTCTGGACATAGTTAATTTGATATTGCCGGGATTATGCCATTGTGTTACACCTTGCGCAACAGTATTTTCAAAAAGGAGATAAAAAAATGGCTTTGGTATTACCTTTTAAGGCGGTTCGTCCGGTGGCGAAATATGCGTCGCAGGTTGCAGCGTTGCCGTACGATGTGATGACCCGGGAAGAGGGACAGAAGGCGGTGGCAGACCGTCCGCTCAACTTTATGCACGTGGAAAAATCGGAAATTGACATGCCGAACGGTACGAGACCTGACGATCTCCGAATTTACGAAACGGCCAAGAGCAATTTCGGAAAATTAAGAGAAGAGGGCATCCTGAAGCAGGATGAAATTCCCTTTTATTATGTCTATCGTCAGCAGATGGGAGCCCAGATACAGACCGGCATTGTCGGGGTCATGAGTGCCGCCGAGTATGATCAAGGAAAGATTAAGAAGCATGAGCTGACGCGTCAAGACAAAGAAGAAGACCGCATTCGCCATGTTGATACGGTTAATGCGCAGACCGGTCCCGTGTTTATCAGCTACATGGCACGTCCCCGTATTAACGCGATTGTGGAAAAAATTGTTGCAGGATTATCGGAATATGATTTTACCGCCGAAGATGGTGTGACCCATACCGCCTGGGTTGTAGCCGATGCCGCCGAGATTGAAGCGATCAAGGTCGAGTTCGCACAGGTTGACGCCCTTTATATCGCCGACGGGCACCACCGCGCCGCCGCCGGCTCCACCGTTGCACGCAATCGCCGCAAATCGGGTGTAACTCAGGAATCAGATATGGTGATGGCGGTATTTTTCCCGCACAATCAATTGAGGGTTATGGATTATAACCGGGCTGTGAAAGATTTGCATGGTTTGACGGCTGATCAGTTTTTGGGAAAGATCAGCGCTAAATTTACCGTTACGAATAATTTTGCCGCAAAATCACCGCAGCGTCTGCATGATTTCGGTATGTATTTGGGCGGCCACTGGTATTGTATCACCATCAAAGACGGCGTCTATGACGCCAAGGATCCGGTGGCCAGTTTGGACGCTGCCATTTTACAGGATCATCTGCTAGCGCCTGTTTTGGGCATTGCCGATCCGCGTACTGACGACCGGATAAAATTTATCGGCGGTATTCGGGGTATGGCGGAACTCGAAAAGCTGGTGAATCAGGATGGTTTTGCCGTGGCGTTTTCGCTCTATCCCACAACGATGGAGCAGATTATGAAAGTTGCCGATGCCGGCGCGATCATGCCACCCAAGTCCACCTGGTTTGAGCCCAAGCTGCGCAGCGGTCTGTTTGTTCACGCCCTATAACAAGGAGGATATGATGAAAAAGATTCAATTGTATGGTCTTATATTGCTTGTTCTGATGACGGCTTTCAATATTTCAGGTTGTGCCACAACAGGGATTTACTCTGTCGATATAGCATATGAAGCGGAAAATGCTGTTGTTCCATCCTATCTGAAACCAGATCAAAAAACCTTGCAGTCAATTATCGGGGTGGCCGAATTTACCGACATGCGTAAGATAGACGATCCGCTAGTGATTGGACGTGTCATTGAAAAAAACGGTACAAAGGTGCTGGTTCTACCGAAATACAACCGGCCAACAAATGCTGTTGCCCAGGGGATCAGGCAGTATTTGAGAAAAGCCGGATATAATGTATCCGGTATTGGCGAAAAATGGGATTTGCGTGAAGGAACGATTGCGCAGGTCGGCAACAGCAAAATTCTGATCGGCGGCGCGATTGAAGAGATGGAAATCAACTGTCGCCGGGCGTTTCCCACCAATTCTTACACAACAAAAATAAAGCTGACCATTTACCTGGCGGATACGGTCAATAAAAGGATATTGCACCGCTCAACCGTGGAAGCCACAACATCGCTCGAGCATGTATCTTTCTCAGAGGACCGGATGGGAAATCAGGCCAGCATGGCGCTGGGAGACGGGATCGAAAAAATATTTGAAAAGCGGGAACTCGCTCAAGCCATTCAGGAAGCTCTCAAGCATTAAGCACGAGGTTGGACAGAGGAAGGCTCAGACACTCAGCGATCACCAGTGGTGAGAAAGGCAGCGCTTTTTACAGTGTTGCCGAAAAGTATGCCGCAATACTTGCCCGCGACGGTGTGAAACTGATTGTTTTGCCGTCAGCCGGTGCGGTGGAAAACCTTCAACGCTTGAATGATCCAATGTTTAAAGTGGATATTGGATTTGTGCAGGCAGGTCTGGCCAGGGGACAAAATATAGAAAAACTGGTATCATCCACCAACGTGAACCATTCATGAGTAAATTTATTGATCGGGCAAAGCTTGAAATAGCTTATTACAGAGCATTGATCGCCCATCCGGAAACCCCTAAACTTGCCCGTTGGCTGGTTGGTGGCGCTCTGGCCTACTTGCTGTCGCCGGTTGATCTGATTCCGGACTGGATTCCGGTTCTTGGATACCTAGACGATTTGCTGATCGTTCCGGCTTTAATCTATACGGCGCTGATGATCATACCGGCGACCGTGAAAAAAGAGTGCAGAGAGATGTTAAATTTCAAGGGAGGCGCCTAAATGATCAAAACTTCCGCAACGCAAAAGGATATGCAAATGGCCAAACGATGCGTCACATGTCCCGTATGCTCGCACGCAAGAAAGAAACAGCACGGGATCGCTTTCTGGTTTGTCAAGAATATTGAGAATGGTAGATGCCCATACTGCTCGGCTTATGAAAGGGTTTATGGGAAAAAGGCCCATGAAGCCTAAGGCGCATAAGCCAAGTCTAATCTTTAAAATTATTGGCGGCAAGCAATGTTTCAACATCCTTGTTGCGGGCTCTCTTTCTTGTTAGTTTTGTTCTTCTCGCTGGGCGCAGCAACATCCGTTCTCGGTTTCTAAAGATACCTGATTATCGAAACCACACCCTGTATTGTGTAGTCAAGATTTCCTTGACGGATAAGACTGCGTTACCTATACTGCGTTTCACAAGAAAGAAGTTCTTGTCAAAAACTCTTCAGTGGTCCCATATTTGGAACATGCGGGACCTTTTTGCGATCCTTTTCCTGTTATATTGAAGTGACGGGTGGGCTCGTTTGAGCGTGAGGTAACCGAATGGCCGGGTGACGTGCTCATCTATTCAGGTTGCCCGGCTGTGGGAGACAGAGGGAGTGTAACGGAGGAGCGGTCATGTATGAAGTGAAGGAAGACCATCTCGAAAAATTTAAAAAACTCTACCCGGAAAAATTCATCTCCGAAGAAGAGCTGTTTGGACGCATACGCCGCGGCAATTCAATCTTCGTCGGTACCGCCTGCGGCGAGCCACAGCATCTTCTAGCTTCGCTTGTCAGCTACGTGGAGAGCGCGTCGCACACAATCTACGGAACTCAGATCCTTCATATTTGGACCCTTGGCGTGGCCCCTTACGCCAAAAAGAAGTTCAAGATGAATTTCCGCCACAACTCGTTCTTCATAAGTGACAGCTCCCGTCAATCAATAAACGAGGGGATGGCTGATTACACACCGGTCTTTCTTTCTGAAATACCATCGCTTTTCCGCAGCGGAATTATTAGCATCGATGTTGCGCTGGTGCAGCTCTCTCCACCCGACGCCGACGGGCTCATGAGCCTGGGTGTAAGTGTGGACATCGTGAAGTCTGCCATCGAGCAGGCTCGTCTCGTCGTTGCGCAGGTGAACTCTCATATGCCCCGCGTTCGTGGTGACTCGTTTGTGGACATCCATGACGTTGACGTCATTATCCCCTACGACGAACCGATCCTGGAATACACTACCGATCCCCCCGGTGAGGTCACGGAGAAGATCGGGGGATATGTAGCGCGCATCGTACAGGACGGCGACACCATTCAGGTAGGTTATGGTACCATGCCCAATGCCATCCTCACACACCTTTCGGGCAAGCGGGACCTTGGCGTGCACACGGAGCTTCTCTCCGACGGCATCATAGATCTCATGAAGAAGGGCGTGGTGACCAACGCGAAAAAATCCCTGGACCGCAAAAAGACCGTTGCCTCATTCTGCATGGGGAGCCGCGATACTTACAAGTTCTTGAACAAAAATCCGGCGTTCGACTTCCGGCCAATTGACTATACCAACAGCCTCTTTGTCATCGGGCGACAGGCCAACATGACCGCCATCAACTCCGCGCTGGAGATAGACCTCACAGGGCAGGCTACTGCGGAATCGATCGGAGAGATCTTTTACAGTGGTGTGGGCGGACAGGCTGATTTCATGCG
>JAKLES010000120.1 GCA_022711575.1 Deltaproteobacteria bacterium
AACTTTTGGGCGGTGTCCGTGACTTCACGGACTAACGGATAAATATCCCGGGGGTTGCCGATGATCACGGAGATGGGGTTTGCAAAATCCCGTCCTTTGATCTCGAAAATTCTGCGGATGGCCTGTTCGTTTGTGGCGTCCGCACCCAAGCCGTAAATCGTTTCGGTGGGATAAGCAATAACGCCGCCGCGGGATATGACCGCGGCGGCGCTGGTTATGACATCTTCTTCGGAACGATCCGCGCTGACTTTCAGGATTTCAGGCATGAAAGATTTTCCTGCTTTTTCTCCACATCTTTGGACATTTTCTTCACATAGGCAGTGAGTTTGGCGTTCAAGGCTCTATCTTCCAGCGCTAAGCAGCGTATCGCAAAAAGCGCGGCGTTTTTCGCGCCGGCTTTGCCTATTGCCATTGTCGCTACGGGAATGCCACCCGGCATCTGTATTGTCGAAAGCAAGGCGTCCAGGCCATGCAAAGATGTGGCGTCAATGGGAACCCCGATAACCGGTAAAAGCGTTTGCGAAGCGATCACGCCGGCCAGATGCGCAGCCGCGCCTGCGCCGACAATAATGATTTTTACGCCGCGACCGGCGGCTGTTTTGGCGAATTGGGTCGTCCTCTCCGGGGTTCGATGCGCCGACGTCAGCATCAGCTCATAGCCGATTCCGAATTCGTCGAGAATCTTTGCTGCTTCGGTCATAATCGGCAAATCGGAGTCGCTGCCCATGACCACGCTGACCAACACACTTTTTTTGGCGCTTTTTTCTTTCATGCAAGCTCCTTGTAGTGTTTGAAATAACAAACGCCGGTAAAGATCATGATAATGTCATTTTCTTTGCCCGATTGCATAATAAATTTCCTCTCACTTAGCGCATAGGATCGTACTTTGCAAGATGGTTTTTGCCTGCAATATCAGCCGATAATCTTTAAAGTTTGTCTCATCTATCCTGATAAAATTAATATTCCGCCTGAATCCAGTTGACATACGAATCTTCTCTTCATATACTCCCGCAACCAAAAATTGATCCATTATCCAGAACAAGGAGAGAAGTAAAAAATGAAAGAGAACTTATACGAATATCTGACCGGAAACGAATATCCGGGCCGCGGCATCTGCATTGGGAAAACACCCGGCGGCAACAAAGCCATGATGGCCTACTTTATCATGGGCCGCAGCGTAAACAGCCGTAACCGTGTGTTTGACCGCATTGAAGGCGGTATTCGCACCCTGGCGGCCGACCCTTCCAAAATGACGGACCCGCACCTGATTATTTACAACCCCGTGCTGACTCTGGACAACACGACAATTGTGACTAACGGCGACCAGACGAACACCATCCGCGATTTCATCGCCCGTAACGATTTTCCGGGCTTTGGTTTTGAAGCCGCGCTTTTGACCCGCACCTTTGAAGACGATGCACCCAACTGGACACCCCGCATTTCCAGCGTGGTGGATATGCGCACAGGTGGCTATAAGATCAGTATTTTGAAGAGCTGCGATGGAAATGAAAAGAGTGTGCAGCGCTTTACCTTTGATTATTCGCAGCCTCTAGCTGGTGAGGGACATTTTATCAGTACTTACAAGTGCAATGGTACGCCGATTCCCAGTTTTGCCGGTGAGCCGCTGCATGTGGCTATGGATGAGGAAGACCCTGAGCAATATGCTGCTAGACTCTGGAAGGCCTTAAATGAGGATAACAAGGTGAGTCTGTTTGTGCGCGCTATCGATCTTGTGACCCGGGCATACAAAGACGTCATCATCAACAAATATAAAACAGTGGAGGGATAATCAATGAATGAAATACAACTGAAATACGGCTGCAACCCCAACCAGAAGCCTGCCCGGATATTTATGGCGGACGGCAGCAATCTGCCGGTTGAGGTATTAAACGGCAAGCCAGGCTATATCAACTTTCTGGACGCATTCAACAGCTGGCAGCTGGTGAAAGAGCTCAAAGAAAATACCGGCATGGTTGCCGCCGCCTCTTTTAAACATGTTTCTCCCGCCGGCGCAGCACTCGGTTACCCCCTGGACAAAGTTCTGCGCAAAATGTATCACATCGAGCCAAAGATGAAGCTTTCACCGCTTGCCTGTGCTTACGCGCGCGCCCGCGGCGCCGATCGCATGAGCAGTTTCGGCGACTGGATTGCGCTTTCCGATATATGCGATGTGCCCACGGCAAAGATCATTAAGTCTGAGGTGACCGACGGCATCATAGCTCCTGGTTATCAGCCGGAAGCCCTGGAAATTTTAAAGACCAAAAAAAACGGCAACTACAACGTTGTTTCCATCGATTCAAACTACGTGCCTGTTTCTCTGGAACACAAGCAAGTGTATGGTATTACCTTCGAGCAGGGTCGCAACAGCCTGAAAATTGACAGCCGCATGCTGGAAAATATGGTGACGGAAAACAAGACCTTGACCGACGCGCAGAAACGAGACCTGGTGCTAAGCTTGATAACTCTGAAATACACGCAGTCCAACAGCGTGTGCTACGTGCAGGACGGTCAAGTCATCGGCGTGGGCGCAGGTCAGCAGAGCCGCATCCACTGCACACGCCTTGCCGGTCAGAAAGCCGACAATTGGCAACTGCGCCATATGCCCAAAGTACTGAATCTTCCTTTCCGCGATGACGTTGCCAAACCCAACCGTGATAATGCAATTGATGTTTATCTGGGCGAAACGCCGGAAGATGTGATCGGCGAAGCTGTATGGGCCGAAACCTTCACTCGTCAGCCGAAACCGTTAACCAAGGCTCAAAAGAAAAAGTGGTTGAGCAAGGTGACCGGTGTAGCCCTCGGCAGCGACGCGTTCTTCCCCTTCGGCGACAACATTGAGCGCGCGCACCGCAGCGGCGTGACCGCCATTGTCGAGGCTGGTGGTTCCATCCGCGACCAGCAGGTCATTGACACCTGCAACAAATATGGCATTGCCATGGCCTTTTGCGGCCTGCGCTTGTTCCACCATTAAAAGGTCTTTCGGCAATGCGGGAGATGGAGGGGATGATTGTCCCATTTTTTCAATTGACAATTCTTTATCCTGTCGTTGTCTTGTTGCGACAT
>JAKLES010000121.1 GCA_022711575.1 Deltaproteobacteria bacterium
TGGCAAACGCCAGCGCCGACGCAGCGCAGAAGAATGTTTTTCTTGAGCTGGCATCGATGGAGCGTGGACACAAGAGTAAACTTGAGGATATATACACAAATATGGCGTTCCCCGAGGCCTGGTAGGCAAACATTGACGAGCCGGCCTGTTATGGACGGCCGGTCTGTGCTTACACATCTCCGGCCAGTGCGGGCCAGTGACTTACAGTGACGGTATCTGAAACATTGCCAGACTCTCCATTTCAAAGGAGGGGAAATGCATACCTCCCTTATTGCAAGAAGGATAAGTATTATTGCTTCAGCCATTGTGATGATGCTGATAGGTTGTGCACCAGTCCTATCCGACCGTTTCCTTCAGGAGGCTAATCTCTCCATAGCATTCCAAGAAATCTTGAATGATCCGAATCTTTATAAAGGGAAGTTTGTCGTTCTCGGAGGAAGAATCATCACGACGACAGCCAAGGATGAGGAAACATGGATAGAGGTCCTGCAACAGCCGCTGGATAGGCAATACAGGCCTGAAAGCTCAGACGTTTCCTATGGCCGCTTCCTCATTATTCTCAAGGGAGTTGTGGATCCGGTAATTTACGCTTCCGGGCGACGGATCACTATTGCCGGAGAAGTTACAGGAAAGATCGTCATGCCGATTCAGGAACTGCCCTATACTTACCCTGTCATCTCACCTCGGGAACTTGTCCTCATCGGACCTGAATATTACTATGACAGTTTGCCCCGGCTTTATTACAATGCCGGCAAGCGCAATATGCAATAAAGGGAATATCCCAATTACAGAAAATTGAGGTAAACCATGAATCGACGCCTTCCTCAAACCGCCCCCATGAAGATGAGACTTTGGGGCCTCATCATGTTGGCATCCATCCTATGCATCTCCTGTGCGCCATTTTCCAGGGAAATCATGAAGCAAGTTGATGAGAGCATCACTGTTAACGACATCCAGAAAAATTTGGAACAGTTTAAGGGGAAAAAGGTGCTCTGGGGAGGTGTTATCATTGAAACGGAAAACCGGTCAAATGAAACACGGATCCTCATCATGAAGACCGCCCTGGATATCGAAAAAAGGCCGGTGAACCGGGATCGTTCAGAAGGACGCTTTATTTTGAAGCAAAATGATTTTCTCGATCCGGTCATTTATGCCCAAGGCCGTGAAATCACGGTTGTTGCCGAGATCGTCGGAAAAGAAGATTTACCACTGGGGAAAATCCGTTATGACTACCCTGTGGTCATGGCCGAGCATTGTATCCTGTGGGAAAAGCCCGGTTATTATTATCCGATCTCTTATCCCTACCATTACTATTATGGACCATACTGGGACTATAATCCGTTCTGGGCACGTTACCCATTCAGAGGTTATTATCGAATATACCGATAGTTTACCCATTCCGTAATCGGTACAAGACCTGTTGTTTGTCTTTTCAACTCTGCAACCTAACGACCTTTAAGATAAAAGGCAATCGGTTTTGGCGGTTCAATGAAAAACCCCTGAACAGCATCAATATTCAGATCCCTGAGAAGTTCATATTGAAGCTCTGTTTCTACGCCTACTGCTATCACCGCAACATCGACACTGTGAGCAATGTTACAGAGCGAAGCAGCGTAAAATCGTGTATCGCTTTCAATATCTTTGATTTCTCCCGTATAAGCCCTATCGATCTTCACATATTCCGGATGGAGAGAGCGCAGATAGGCAAAATTTGAAAAAGCCTGCCCGAAGTGATCCAGTGATATCGTGTGGCCGCAATCATGTGCGAACGTCTGGAAATCCTTAATTAGAGACAGATTATGAATGGCGGCAAATTCCGAAAATTCAAATGTAACACGTGGCGCGGACTGAGAAGGTTTTTTTAAGGCTTTGCGGATCCACTCCATAAAGGAAAGATCGCACAGCGACGTCGGGGAGATATTGACCGCTACATGGTCAACAGGGAGTTGATTGCGATCCAGACGCATGACCTCTTCCAGGACGATCCGATCCAGAAGCGCAATGAGTCCTAGTCGTTCAGCGTAAGGCAGGAACACACCGGCATCGAATACTTGACCGTCTTCATGAATGATCCTTGAAAGGATTTCAAGGTGACGGATAGCACCTCTGTCCACCGTTCGCACGACCGGCTGAACATCAAGATTTATCTTGTGTGCCTGCAAAGCCCTCTCGAGTGTTTGCTTCCATTGCTGTTGACCGGCAGGCATTTTCCCTGTTTCTTCCGTGATCGCGGTGACGTGCCAGCTATTAGGTCCGGTTTGTTGTGCTGTACGTAACGCCCTGTCGGCTTCAGACAGAAGCAGTCCGGGGGTCGAGGGAAATTCAAAGGTGACAGCGCCAGTATGTGCTATGCTGTCCATGCCGGGTATATGTAGCATGGCGAGTCGGCATAGCTTGTTGGTCACATCGGCGGCAACCGCTTCGGCATCCCCAGGCAGAGCATCCGGCAGAAAGATACTAAAATCGCCGCCGGTAAGTCGCGCCAGCACATGATTGGGATAGGGCTCCGTGGCTTCCTGCAAGACACTCGCCGCTTTTTTTAATAACGCATCACCGGCCTCAAGGCCCATTTTATGATTAAGCGAGTTGAGATCATTAAGCTGGACAAGAAGGAAAATGCCCTTTGCAGTCTTATCACGCTGCTCAAGGCATGCCTGTATTTGACCTTCAAAGTAACGGCGATTGCCTAAACCGGTCAATGAATCATAGTAGGCGTGCTTGCGGAATTCCTCTGCGATGGCGACCTGTTCTTCGAACATCACTTTGACTTTGTTGACCATACGGTTCATTGCGATAACCACTTGCCGAAGTTCCCTCGTTCGAGGAAGGTCTTCCTGATAGGTATATTCTTTTCTGCAAATGGCATCTGCCTGTTGCTGAACACGGGCTAACGGTCTCAAGATCATCCGCAGTCCCAAAGCACCGATGAGAAAAATAAAAAGACCGCAGGCAATGAACCAGATTGTTATTCGAATGCTATAAAACCAAAGCGTTTTATAGGCGTATCCGGGATGACTTTTTACATAGATTGTGCCGGCCTGACGCCAACCGGTCATAATAT
>JAKLES010000122.1 GCA_022711575.1 Deltaproteobacteria bacterium
GCCGGCAGAGACGCTCTGATCATATCTTTCCGGCCTCGCGCACGTGGCGCAGAAGATGCCGCCTTCTTTCGGGAAAAAGTAATAAGCGGCGCCGTTGATCACAGGCGTTTTGCAGCGCACGCAGGCCGTGAGCGATGGTTCAAATCCGGTGACTTTTAAGAGGCGCATTTCAAAAAAACGAATCACCGTGTCCGAAACATTTTCCCGTGTCAACAGGGCAAGAAAATCGTCAAGCAGCGCAAAAAGACTTTCATTGGATTTCCCTTCCAGGCTGAAGTGATCGGTCAGATCGATCAAATAAGAAGCGGTCAAAGTTTTTTCCAGATCCCGGCGGATGGCGGCATAGTGGTCGATGATATCGCAGGATTCGATGAACGCAAGCGCGTCGCGATTTTTTCGTGAAAAAATAATGTTCGTCAGCGAAAATGGTTCAAAGACATTGGCGAACCGCTTTTTGCTTCTTTTGGCGCCTTTGGCGATTCCATTGATTTTACCGAACTCACGGCTGTAAAAAGTGACGATTAAGTCCGACTCTCCGTAGCTTAAACTTTTCAGAACAAACCCGGCGGTTTTATGGCTTTCCCGGGCGCTCATGTTTTTGACGCAAGTCCGTCGTATTTAATGTCGCCGCCCACGATGGTTAAAACGGCGCATCCCTGCATTTGGCGGCCGGAAAACGGAGAATTTTTTCCGCGCGAGCGGAAGGCTTTGACATTGACTGTCCATGACCGATCAGGATGGATCACGGTAATATCCGCGTCGGCGCCTTTGATCAAGGCGCCCTTCGGCAGATTTAAGATGCGTGCCGGATTACAGCTCATTTTCCCGATCAGTTCCGGCAGGGGGAGAACGCCTTCCTGAACAAGATTCAGGCTCAACCCCAGAGATGTTTCCAGACCGCTGATTCCGTTTAGGGCATATTCGAATTCCACTTCCTTATCCGTTCGTGCGTGGGGCGCGTGATCGCAGGCAATGACGTCCAGCGTGCCGTCCGCAAGGCCTTCTTTAATGGCGGCGACATCAGCTGCGCTGCGGAGCGGCGGACTGACTTTGTAGTTGGTGTCATAATCCTGGAGCGATTCATCGGTTAAGGTGAAGTAATGCGGGGCGGTTTCCGCCGTCACGTTCAGCCCCCGCGCTTTCGCATTGCGAATCAGACGGACGGCGCCCGCCGTGCTGACATGCGCGATATGAATCCGTGTGCGAGTGTATTCGGCAATCAGAATATCACGCGCCACCATGACGTCTTCGGCGATGGCTGGAATACCCGGCAAGCCGAGCACTGTGGCATAATATCCTTCGTTCATCAGGCCGCCCGCGGAAAGATTCTTGTCTTCACAGTGTTGAATAACCGGCAAATCAAGCGATGACGCGTATTCGAGGGCCCGGCGCATCAGGGCCGCGTCCATGACAGGCTTCCCGTCATCGGATAAAGCGAGAATTCCGGCTTCCTTGAGATCCCAGAATTCCGTTAACTGCCTGCCTTCCGAACCGATGCTGATCGCGCCGATGGGATAGACATTGGCCAGATTCGCCTCAGCAGCTTTTCTGCGGATGAACTCCGTGACGGAGCGATTGTCGTTGACCGGCTCCGTGTTGGGCATACAGGCAATCGACGTGAAACCACCGGCCACCGCGGCGGCAGAACCACTGGCGATGGTTTCTTTATACTCCAGACCCGGTTCGCGCAAGTGCACGTGCATATCGATCAAACCGGGCGCGACAATCATCCCGGTCAGATCGATGACTTTTACATCCTGCGAGGCTTTGATATTGGAGTTGCAACCGGCGATTTTTCCTTCTTCAATCAGAATATCCATCCGGGCATCAATTTTTTGCGACGGGTCAATCACCCTTGCGGCTTTTAATAAAAGTTTCATTCGTTTCCTCCGGAGAGCAGGTAAAACAGTGCCATTCTGACGGCGACGCCGTTATTGACTTGATCAAGAATGACGGAGCAGCCCGGATCATCGGCAATATCGGGCGAAATTTCCACACCGCGATTCATTGGGCCCGGGTGCATGACGATCGCGTCAGGTTTGGCCAGTTTAATATTGGTGCGATTGAGACAGTAATGCTGGGCATATTCTCGCAGTGAAGGAAAGATGTTTTGTTTTTGACGCTCCAGCTGAATGCGCAGCATCATCACGACATCGGCGTCCGCTATGGCATCTTCAAGTTTTGTGTAAGCCCGGACGCCCATCTGATTGATATCGCGCGGCATCATGGTGGCCGGACCGGCCACGACCACCTGGGCGCCCATTTTGGTCAAACCGTAAATATTGGATCGTGCGACCCGGCTGTGCAGAATATCGCCGATGAGCGCGACTTTCAGCCCGGCGATTTTGCCTTTCTTTTCTTTAATGGTCATCATGTCGAGCAGCGCCTGAGAGGGATGTTCATGGGCGCCGTCACCGGCGTTGATGATGGATTGGCGGAGCAGGGAGGCGAGCAGGTGCGGGGCGCCGGCGGCGCTGTGTCGGATCACAATAATGTCCGGATTCATGGCTTCGAGATTGCGCGCCGTGTCGATCAGCGTTTCTCCTTTGACGACCGAACTGGTCGATGCGGAAATATTTATGGTATCGGCGCTCAGCCTTTTCCCCGCTATTTCAAACGATGTTCGCGTGCGCGTGCTGGCTTCGTAAAACAGGTTGATCACGCTTTTCCCGCGCAGTGTCGGCACCTTTTTGATTTCGCGCGTCGAAATTTCCAGAAAAGATTCCGCTGTCTCCAGAATCAGGTTGATCTCGGCGATGCTCATATCCCGGATGCCAAGAATGTCTTTTTTCCCGAGTTTCATCATAGATTTGCCTTGTCGATATTTGATTACGTTTCTTCTTCAATAACAACTTCGTCTCTGCCGCTTTTTTCCAGGAAATTGACGCTGACGGCTTCCCACAGGGAGGAGGGAAGATTTTTCCCGACATAGTCGGCGCGAATGGGCAGTTCGCGATGGCCGCGATCGATTAAAACGGCCAGCTGGATCATTTTGGGACGTCCAAAATCAATTAAGGCGTCCATGGCGGCGCG
>JAKLES010000123.1 GCA_022711575.1 Deltaproteobacteria bacterium
GTGATTTCCGGCGATTGACGAATGCGTTGGGCATCGTAATCCGGTTCCTGTACCTGGCTGTAGTCCAGTCCGGCCATGGCGAGAATGATGCCGACATTGACGTAGGGGAGGGCTTTTTCGATGGAATACCCGCCTTCCAGCACGGCAATGTCCGGCGCGAGTTTTTCATTTAACAGCGCGTACCCCTGAGCGCTGAAACTCATATTGGTGATCGGGTCGCTGTAATGATTGTCCTGTCCCGCCGAGTTGATGATGATTTCCGGCTTAAATTCATCCAGAATCGGGAGAATGACGTGGTCCAGCGCAAACAGAAAACCCTCATCCGATGTGCGGGGGGGCAGGGGAATATTAATGGTCGCGCCCAGCGCATTGGGGCCGCCGAAGTCATCCACAAAGCCCGTTCCGGGATAGAGGGTTCGTCCGTCCTGGTGCATGGAGATGCATAGGACATCGGGATCATTCCAGTAAATATCCTGGGTGCCGTCGCCATGATGACAATCCGTATCCACGACGGCGATTCTTTTGACACCGAATTGATGGCGGATGTATTCGATCATCACCGCTTCAATGTTAATATTGCAGAAGCCGCGTGCGCCGTGGGCGACGAGCATGGAATGATGGCCGGGCGGCCGGACCAGAGCAAATGCGTTATCGACCTCGCCTGTCAGAACTTTTTGCGCGGCGGTGATTGCGCCGCCGGCTGAAATGAGATGGGAATTCGTGGTCAGGTTTTGCGGATTCGGAACACAAATGTGGCAGCGGTTGATATCGGCGTACGTCGCGATACCCGGTTTGTATTCCAAAATGTTGGGAAAATCCAGCAAGCCTTCTTCAAAAACCTGATCTTGTGTATAGAGCAGTCTCTCTTCGCGCTCCGGGTGGTTGGTGGAGATGGCCCAGTCAAATGCCGGAAAAAATATGAGACCTGTCTTTTTTTCTTTTTTAGGCATGTTTTTACCTTTCAGCGCCGGAAGAAATCAATCCGGGTTTTATCTGAACTTTCACTCGGATATTTTTCCCCGTGGTACAAAAGTCTCGAATCATATTAAATTCCTGCGATTCGGTTACTTCCATGATGATATCCTGCGGTCTTGCGCCCATCCGGACGGCTTTTTTATGAAGCGCTTTTTTACCGATCTCAATGGCGTCCGCCGTGGAAAAACTTCGGGGAACGCTTTGCACACACCCCTCTTCACTAAAGATGAGTTCTCTTTTTTCCGTATCCGCCAGGATCGTTACCTCAGCCGTTGTTCGGGCAACGGCCACGCCGAGGGCATTGGAGACTTCCGAGTGATCCGGGATGGAATAAGGATAGCCCAGGTTTTGGGCGATGAAGGGGGCAATTGCCGCGGGACCTCCCACAACGTAGAGCATTCTGGGCCGAATGATTTTCCCCTCCAGAAGTTCATGGATGGTATAAACGGGTTTATTGTTGATTTCCAACAGGATCTGCCGGACATTGTCCGCAATCATTGCGGCCGTCTTTTCAACAATGGCGCGCGCCGCGTCCTGAACGCTCATGTGAAGTTTTTTGGCGATCAAGGCGATGGCGTTTTGGGCTTTTTGAGAGTCACCGAAAGTAACGATTCCTTCCACGATCATGGCATCCGTGGGTGTGGCGAACGGCCCGTCCAATGCAGCGGCCGGTCCTTCCCGTTGCGGTCCGATCACAATATCACCTTTTTCAACTTTCACGACACTGTCGCCGCCAACGCCGATAGATTTCGTGTAAAGGCCGCGAATAAGCGTTTTGCGCCCGCTGATGGATACGCCGGTTGGTTCCAGAAGCGGAACGCCATCGGCAAAGACAGAGATGTCCGTCGTGGTGCCGCCGATGTCCAGGGCAACGGCGTCTTCTCTGATGCAGGCGGTCGCCAAAACCCCCATGATGCCTGCCGCCGGGCCGGAGTGGATCGTCTGTACGGGACAATCCAAGGATGGATCAATCAGAATGGTTCCTCCGTCCGCTTTCAAAATATAGACAGGAATATGAAGACCGATCCTGGCGACAAACTTCTGAACATCCTGCACAAATCCTCGATAAATATCATAAATGGCCGCGTTGAGATATGTTGTGGCAATGCGGCGCGGAAAATTCAATTGTCCGGACAGGGTATGACCTAAAGAAATATTTCTGGAAGAATCCTGAAGCAGTTCGGCTGTATCCAGTTCCTGTTGTGGATTCCGGCTCGAGAATTTACCGACAATTCCAATCTGTTGAATTGCATTTTCTGAAATTTCTTGACTGATATCTGCAATTTGCCGGCTGTTCACGTTTTTGACGGGGATCCCGCGGTGATTGACGTAACCTCTGGCAAAATAAGTATCTTTACCCAGATTCAGAGTGGTTGGCGACAGACCGGGACCGCTCAGCAAAACCATGGCCACGCGATTGGTTTTGTTCTGGACAATCGCATTGGTCGAAATCGTGGTGCTCAGGACTATCCTTTTAATATCATTTATATTCTCATCGGATATCAGCTTTTCAGCTGCTTCCAGAAGCGAAGCCATGATATTCGTTTGATCCGTGAGAACTTTAGCCTTCTTGATCAGTTGGAAATTTTGAACCAGAACGGCATCCGTGTGAGTTCCGCCAACGTCAATACCCAGTATCATTGCAGCGTCCTTTGATGTGAAATTTTTCTATTATCTATTACCTATATATGTTTAAATTTATCTTGACAAGGCAAAAAAAAAGCGTATTGTCACGCATCATAAAGCTAGTGTGTTCATACACTAAAATTTTTGAAAGGAGGAATTGTCTAATGAAGAAGGTATTGGCCATTTTTGTTAGCGCGCTTTTGTTAGCTTCTTTATCAATTGCGGCAGTCGGCTGCAAGAAAGCAGAAGAACCAAAAGCCGAAGCTCCCGCTGTTGAAGCGCCTGCAGCACCTGCAGCACCGGCAGCACCTGAAGCCCCTGCACCGGCAGCACCGGCAGCACCCGAAGCCCCTGCACCGGCTGCACCGGCACCTGCACCGGCAAAATAATCATATAATCAATTGCAGGATTATAGAACCGGGCA
>JAKLES010000124.1 GCA_022711575.1 Deltaproteobacteria bacterium
CTTGAGAAAAAATATATGAGTTGCTGTCACAACACTTCTGCTCGTTCAACCTCCCATAAGTTTTCGAAGTTCCGTTGCGTCAAAAACCAACCTGATAGATGAAATCTTTCCATCACGAACCGAAAAAAACTCAGCTGTTCTAATCATGCCTGCAGGGCTCATTGTATTGCAATCATAGAGTAAAGCAGCTCCACTTTCAGAATAGAAACTTTGAATCAAGTCAACCCTGCTGAGCATCTTTTGAAACATAGTAAGTGCAACAATAAAATCATCAGCCCTGTGGAAAGTATCAATGCTTCCTTGAAAATCCAAATCATCCGCCAGGTAAAGACGTGCTGCTTCAAAGTCACCACCTGTCCAAGCATTATGGTAATTTGTGACAACCTGTTTTGTATCCATGAATTTTCCTCCCTCCATTCCCTGATATGATAACTGCTTTGATGTATAGATCTAAAGTGCCCAACGTAAAAATCAGCCGGAGCAAGGCGCGAGCCTTGCGATCGGCTGGATTGATCTATGCCAAAATTTCTTTTATTGGCAATATCTGCTTGCCATGCCGGATTGTGAGAATTGATACCTGTTTCTTTTCAATGCGATATACGATGCGATAATTGCCGTAGATCAGCTCTCTAAATTGTTCATCTTCAATTTCAGGAACAACCCTGCCGATTTCGGGCGAAGATGCCAGTTGCTCTACTTTTGAAAATACCGTAGCAACCCATTTGTCCGCTGCTGTCGGTTTGTCTAAGGCTATATATTCAGCGATTTCCGAAGCCCTGTCGATAGCCAACGGCGACCAGATAACTTTCACTTGTGGACTCTTCTCAAGACTTTATTTTTTGCATCTTCATGCGCAACACCTTGCCCGTTTGCGAGTTGACCAAGAGACGTCTGAACATCCGTCAGAAGCTCAAGTCTCTCCTGCATGTTTTCATATTCAGAAGCATCCAATAAAACGGCAACTCCTTTCCCATGTTGCGTGATTATCACCGGTCTTTTTGTATCGCGAACTTGCTTGATATAGTTTGCGATACCTATTCTTACCTCTGATAGTGGTTTGATATCTTGATCAATTTTTAATCTTTGCATTTTGTACCTCATAATTCTCTAATTTTTGTACATTATAACGTACAATATTTAATACTAGCAAGAACTTTTCTTTAGGCATAACGAAAAGCTAAGCCGGAGCTTTAGCGATCGGCTGTATTGATTTTTTATCAGTTTGTATATTTTATACGAAGGCTGCTGGCAGCTTGTGCCAGCTTTCTATCAAGTGTCCAGATCGGAACCCCTGTTAATACAGCGGATGTAATCAAATGAACATCTACATAACCCATGCCTTTTCCCATTAGGCGGTTGTTTTCAATAAATAACAATACTTCTTCATGTTCGGCTTCCATACTCATCGGCAGCAGTTGAAGAAAAGAAAGAATAACAGCTTTGTCCTTAAGATTTCCACAAGCCAACTCTCCGACAATTAATGGGTGACATAATACCCTACCTTCATTGAGCAAGTTTGCCAATTCAATATTTCCATCTCTGAAATGTGAGACCCACACCGATGTGTCCACAAGAACCATGGCACGTTATGCTCCTTTTCTCCTTGGTATTGCCTGCAATTGCTTTTGCGTACCACCAAGCTTTGCAAGCCGCCGTGCACTTTCCCTTGCAATAAGTGCCTCCAAGCCTAGTTTAACAAGAGCTGTTTTTTCTTTAATTCCAGTGATATTAGTAGCTTTTTCGATCAGTTTATCTTCAATGTTCAGGGTCGTTCTCATATTCTTACCTCATATAAATGTGATGACATAATATGCATCATTTATGCATACATGTCAAGTAATTGCTTGATAACGCGGCAATCACCGGCCAGCGGAATGCGGGTGAGCGTGGATTGGCTTGTTATGGAATATGTTCTATATCTTCTAAATCTTTGTGTCTCCCTGCTGCACGTTTGTTCATTTTCAAATCATTTAGGGAAATAATGTTTACCACCAGATCATCAATATTTACGGTTTCACAACGTTTGTAACACTCAGCAAAATCAACCCCAGAAGCTCCAGTTATCAATTCAATGCGAACGGGAGGGACACCCATGCGAATGATTTTATTTTTCTCAAGAAACAATTCCCTTGAGAGAGATTCCTTCGGCATCCCGAAATCACTAACAGCCGCAACAACTTTTTCTGCATTTGCATCGCTCACAGCGATCCATATGTCCATATCACCAGTAGCACGCGGATAGCCATGGTAACCAACTGCATATCCACCAACAAGAATATACTCAACTTTATGTAAGTTCAACAACCTCAAGAAATCTTTGAAGTCTGGATGTAGTTCGATCGATCCCATAAATCATTCTCCTGTTGCATTCAATTGCATTAAAACGGACGATTGGTATTTGAGACAGCCAATACTGTTTTTCTTCAGTATCATCACCGAGGTTATTGATAATCAACACATTCTTGTTTATGCGGGGTAATTCATTATCCATAAAAGAAAATCCCTTCTTTTCATATCTACTATAACGCGAAGCTAAGCCGGAGCGTAGCAATTGGCTGTATTGCGGGTTATATGTCGATTATTTCCAGGCCTAATAATTTGACCATAGAATCGAAATCACGGTCGCAATGCAACAATGTTAGCTTGTTGTGTATGCAGCATGTGCCAATAATAATGTCTATAGTTTTCCTTACAGTAACGCCTTTTCTTCTCAAAAACCTATAGTTAATGGCACTTGCTAACGCTAATATCTGTCCTTCCATAGGTACAAATGGAATGCCTAAGAGGATATCCTTGGCAGTCTTAAAATCCTTGCCGCTCTGAAATCCCTGAAGAACTTCCGTTAGAATAAGATCACCAATGACAATAGGTGTATTCCCGAGTGCGGAATCAAGCCAGTCCGTTTGAGATGTTTGATTGCCATTGAAGTAATCGATCCAGACAGACGAATCAACGAGAATCATTTGTCTAACCTCATCTCATCAAGATTGCCGGACCATTTCAGCTTTCCTCGATA
>JAKLES010000125.1 GCA_022711575.1 Deltaproteobacteria bacterium
GCAATTGTAAAGCCGGTGAAGACGGTATGCTGACGATTACTCAATCGCTCCAGCATTGCCCGCGCCTGGCTTTTATTTTCGGGTTTTCCCAAAATCAGGCCGTCGATCACAACAATGGTATCCGCTCCCAGCACCAAGGCGTTCGGATGTTTTTGGGCGATTACCATCGCCTTGTCGTTTGAAAGCCTTCGGACGTGCGTTCGCGGGCTTTCGCCGTTAATATACGTTTCGTCCACATGAGCGGGAATAATTTTTAACTTTAACCCCACGGAGCGTAAAAGTTCTTTGCGGCGCGGCGAGGCGGAAGCCAGAATGAGGGGTGAAGATAAAGAGATCGTCATAGGGACTTCCTTTCTTTTTATCGGCTTTTCTATGCTAAACATGCGAGCCCTGTCAATCGCAAATTGCCGTTGCATCTTTTGTGGACTTGACGTAATTAAACTGAGAAATAGCAAATGCGGAGTTTATAATGAAGAAAATAGCGAGTCTTTTTTTAATGTTCATTTTCCTGATGTCTCTGGCGAATATTGCCGTGGCGGCAGAAAGAATTGTACAATTGACCATTCCCGGATGTTTTTCATGAGGCGCCAGTAAAAGGATAGGGACTATCCTGAAGAAAATTGACGGCGTTAAAACCCATGAAAGACGGCAGCCGAACATTCTGATCATTACCTTTGATGATGAACGAACGAGTCTGGGGATTATAACCGATAAGCTGAAAGAAGGGACCTTTGCCGTGAAAGGAAAACCGGTCTATCTTAAATAGCAGCAGGGTAATTCCTATAAATATTGTGTCAGCTTTTTCGCTGCCAGCGCGTCCACGATTTTTTTGACGTCCTGTGATCGACCTTTTTTACAAATAAGCAGGGCATCCTTTGTTTCAACCACAATGACGTCTTTCATGCCGACCAACGCCACCAGTTTGTTCGGGCTGTAAACCAAAGCATTTTCCGTGCTTTCAAAAATAGCTTGAGATCCTCCCGCCAACGCATTGCCCCGGCCGTCCTTGGATGATATTTCCCACAAGGCATCCCAGCTTCCCACGTCGCTCCAGCCGAAACTTGCCGGAATCACAAACACGTCTTTGGCTTTTTCCATGACGCCATAATCAATGGAGATCGGCGTCAGTCCTTTGTAGATCGTGGATAGGATTTTGGCCTCCGAGGATTTCCCCAGAGAGGATTTGATGGTCATCAGTCCTGAATATAAATCCGGCAGAAACCGTTCGATCTCGTTTAATATCGTTGAGGCTTTCCAGACAAACATGCCGCTGTTCCAGAAGAAATTGCCGCTTTGCAAAAAGGCCTGGGCCTGCCGGCGATCCGGTTTTTCGCGGAAAGATTTCACACGAAGCAACGCATGGCCTGCAACCTGCCCAATGGATGCGCCGCCTTCCATATAGCCAAATCCGGTGTGCGGGCTGGTGGGCTGAATGCCGATGGTGACGAGCGTATTTTCTTTCTCGGCGACCCGGGCTGCCGCGGCAATGACTGTTCTGTATCTTTCAGGATCGCCAATGCCGTGATCAGAGGGTAGGACAACCATAACATCGTCTTTGGCTTTTTTCTGAATGTGAACGGCGGCCAGGCCGATGCAGGCGGCTGTGTTGCGGCCGATTGGTTCGATAAGAATATTTTTAGCGGGAACTTCCGGCAATTGCCGCATCAATTCCCGTGCATGTTTCCGGCCCGTGACAATCAGAATATTTTTGGGTTTGATGAGCGGTTTGATGCGGTCAACTGTCTCTTGAATAATAGTCCGGTTGCTGACAATATCCAGTAAGTGCTTCGGCTTCTTTTCCCGACTTCTAGGCCAGAAGCGTGTGCCTCTTCCGCCTGCCATGATGACTGCATGCATAAATTTTGTCCTTTTGATTTGTATAATACAATCCGGCTTGCAAATTCAAGCACGAAAAGCTAGATAGGCCATCATGACGAAAATAAATTATCCCGAGATCACGCTGAAAAACGGCAGGGAAGCGGCGCTCTTACGAGGACACCCGTGGGTCTTCTCCGGTGCGATTGACAAGGTTAACGGCAAGCCGTCCGACGGTGATGTAGTGCTGGCCGGAGATACCAGAGGACAGATGCTGGCATTGGGATTTTTCAACAGTAAAACGGATATATCCTTTCGTGTCTTAAGCCGGGATTGCGACAAAGCTGTGAACGCCGCTTTCTGGAATGAGCGTGTTCATACGGCGTTTCGATTGCGTCAGAGGCTGATCAACACAACGACCAATGCCTATCGCCTGATCAATGCCGAAGGCGACGGATGCCCCGGCCTGATTGTGGATGTATATCATGATACGCTGGCCATCTCCCTGACCACGGCTGGTATGGAAAAACAAAAACAAAATATTCTGGATGCCTTGATCTTTCATCTGAAACCGACGAGGATATACGAACAAAGCTCCGGGCGTTCGCGCAGATTGGAAGGGCTCGAAGAGCGCAAAGGGTTTATTTATGGTGAAGATCGCACCGGTACCGTACGGGTGATGGAAAACGGTTATTCGTTTGATGTAGATTTTATCAGCGGGCAGAAAACGGGTTTCTTTCTGGATCAGCGCGTCAATCGAGAAAAGCTGGGCGCGCTGTCTGATGGCGCAACTATTTTAAACTGCTTTTGCTATACCGGCGCGTTCTCGATTTACTGTGCGGCAGGCGGGGCGAAGAAAGTCGTTTCTCTGGATATCTCCAAATCCGCCTGCTCCGCCGCTTTGGAGCACATGCGTCTCAATGGTTTTTCGATAGAGGATCATCCGGTGATCGACGCGGATGTGTTTCAATATCTGCGTGATCTGCGGGAAAGTTTTGATCTGATTATTCTTGATCCGCCGGCGTTTGCGAAAACAAAACGAGATGTACCTAAAGCCTCTCGCGGTTACAAAGAAATCAATATGCAGGCCATGAAGCATCTGGTCCGCGGCGGGATGCTGGCGACATTTTCCTGCTCCAATTTTATCGAAGAAGAGCTGTTTTGCAAAATTGTGCAGGGAGCGGCGGG
>JAKLES010000126.1 GCA_022711575.1 Deltaproteobacteria bacterium
CTACGAATTTCCAAAGTTGCCTGATCCTTATAGATAAAGGGACTTTTCTTCGCTCCTATTGGGGATTGGTTTAAAAAGCTCATGTCAAAAGCACCTCAAGCTGTTTTTGTGCTCCTATTTTTGACCTACTTAAATATTTTTACCACATGTTTAGTTGGGGATCAGCCATTTTTTGTCTGTTATGGATCGAAATGTTGTGTGGATTGGGAAAATAAGAAAAACTATAGAACAGAAAGATCATCACGGGATAAATCCACAATCGATATTTTACTTGCCGGAAATGGTCACGTCTTTCATCATCCATCTACGAAGGCTGGATGGTGGCATGTTATCCGGGCTGAGGAATACTGATCGAAAGAGAGTAACATTCAGATCGCCCGCGAAGAAAAGGGGTTTTTCTGGATGTATTCTTGAATAGTCACTTTACAGTCACTGCGAAAAGCCGGTCTGCTTTCACCTTCCAGTCTTCGAATTGGGTAGCGTCCCATTTTGGCGGATATGCAAGGTAATGTTTAAATATCTTTGTGCCAGCGGTTGTCGCGGCGTTAAGTTTAAGTAGCAGCCCCGGTCGGGTTATGCCACCGACTAATGTTTTCATCATTATCGGTATATCGGGGAGAGTGAATATGCCGTTAATGGAGTTGGTTAGCATCTCACTGTTTAATATGTCTTTTCTGAACAGGAAAGAAATTTCATCATGTGTGAGGTCCTGAAGGATATTCCTTAATGCCGTTAGACCTGCATAGTTGGCGCCCCTTTTGGAGCCGACAAACCATTTCCAGTTGTATTCCCACAAGGCATCACAATCATTTTTCCCCTTTGATGCGGCTGCAATAACTGACTCGGCAGCAAACTTACCGCCCATCATCGCGCCCCCTGCTCCGCACCCCGTCATGGGGATGGTCTGCGCGGCAGCGTCACCTATTACTACAAAACCTTTTGCGACAAGGCTTGCAGGTGAACGGCCGACCAGACATAGCCCTTCGCCACCTCGAATCATTTCATCTGAAATGGAGGGATGCCTTGAAATGAATTCCTTCACGATATCTTTCGGGTCTGGATTATTCGGATCATGTTTGACGCCCGCTCCCGTGTCTATTTCATCTTCATTCAGATATTGCATCCACTGGTAACCGGTGTTGTAACCATATCTATAGTGGTCAGCTACAGGGTCTATTGCGTTCTTGTTCCTTTTGCGGACTGTCCGGTGAACCATGGCAAATTCTTTGCTTGAAAACTTTCCCGCAATGCCAGTTGCCGCAGGGAGTTTCGTCCGGAGAGTTGCATTAAAGCCTGTGTCATCTGCAACAATGTCCGCCTGAAGACTTTTTGTTTCGCCCGTTTCAATATCTTTGACGACAATGCCTTTTGCCTCTATCTCCCCAAGTGATTTTCCTCCGGCAAGAATAATATCGACAACCTCATGCCTAAACTGTATTTTAGCGCCGGCTTCTTTCGCCTGATCAATAAGCAGCTTGCCCAGCGCCCGGCGATCAGTTGTCACATATCTAAAATCGACCATCTTCCTGCTGGAATAATCAGGTGACCAAACTTCCATGCAAGGATATGCATGCTGTTCATAAATTCCGGTTGGATTTCCTGCTCCGCCTTTTGACTTCACCAGTGGACCTGTATTTACTTTACCTTCAAAAGGTGCTTCAAAACCTGTTGCGGCGAGAGCAGACCTTTCCATGGCATCCGACCAGTTGTGACCTATTTTTTCATAATCACCTTTTTCATAAACCGTAACATCGATACCGGCCCTTGCAAGGTCTCTGGCAAATATGCAGCCTCCAGGTCCGGCTCCTGCAACAATCACCTTGAATTTATGAGACATGATTTACCTCGAATTAATCTTATGCTTTGTTTTGAAGAAATATTATCATGATCGTGCCCATAATCATATCGAGATTTCACATTCCAACCATTTTCACCCGAATCCTGTTTAAAGCATTAACCCCTTGCGGCCTTTGCCCAGTTTTTCGATCAGATGCGATGAACCTAGATGCACCGTGTGTTTGCCGAATTTTTGGCCCAGTTCATCGGCAACGCCATACAGATCTTTGATTTTTTCCGCCTGCACGGGATTATCAAAAAGCGTGTATTGAAGGTTGCCGTCGGCAACGAGATCCAGCAGCATCACGCCTGTGGCGCGGTAAAGCTCACACGGATGGTAACATGCATCAAACAAATCACGAACAACATCAGAAAATTCCAAAGGACAGGCACAGGGGCGCGAAAGTGCCGCTGCACTTCGCGTCAAATCAAAATTCTGCTTTTTCAGGAATACCTCAATTTTTTTCGGCGCAAGAGCATATCGCCGGCTTTTGATGCAGGCCGATTCCATGTTGCGCACGAGCTGCGCGAAAAGATAGCCGGCATCCGAGGTCGGCGGCACAAAGGTCTTGGTCTTGCTGATCGAGGCATAAGAATTTTTTTCTTCGGATAACACCGGATACACCGATTCGCCGCGCAACTCCTGCCAGATTTCCACGCCGGGTTTGGTGAATTTCGCCCGCACGTTTTTTTCAGGAAGCTGGGCAAAGGTCAGCGCCGTGCGGATGCCTAGCTTGGCCAGATAGTTGGTCGTAGCCGGCCCGATCCCCCAGATTTTACCCACCGGCAGGTCATTCAAGTATTGAGCGATGTCCCGGCCTTTGATCACCGTCATCCCCGCTGGTTTTTTGTATTTAGAGGCTACCTTGGCCAGCACTTTAGTAATACTCAAGCCCACGGAGACAGTGATGCCCAACTCTCTCTCAATTGTTTCTTTCATCTGAAGCGCAATGCCCTCGTAGGACTAGTGCAGAGCGCGACGCATACCGGTGATATCGGAAAAAGCTTCGTCGATGGAATATTCTTCCACATCGGGCGAGAAGCGGCGCATGACGGCAAACATCCGCAGGGAAAAGAGACTATACGTTTCGTAATCCGAAGGCAGAACAATCAGCCTCGGGCAGATTTTACGCGCCTCGTGCAGTGGAACGCCGCGCTTGAT
>JAKLES010000127.1 GCA_022711575.1 Deltaproteobacteria bacterium
AAGATGAGTTTTGCAGAAGTGGAACTGGGTTTCAGCCGTGAAGACGCCATGAAGGAAGCATGCCGTTGCCTGCGCTGCGATGCGGCCGTATAACTGAACCTGGAAAGATAAGGAGAAAATATTCATGTCAACAGTAAAATTGACTATTGATAATCGTCAAGTAGAGGCGCCAAGGGGGGCTACCATTTTAGAAGCTGCCCGCAGCGCCGGAATTAAAATCCCCACCCTTTGCGCCTGGCCGGAAATTCATCACACGCCCGGCGCCTGCCGCGTGTGCATGACGGAAGTCGAAGGACAGCGATCACTCATCGCCGCCTGCGTTTTCCCCGTCTCAGAGGGCATGGCCGTCCGCACCAATACGGAAAAGGTCCGTCAGGCCAGAAAGATGGTCGTGGAACTCCTGCTGGCCAACCATCCACAGGAGTGCAATTTCTGCGTAAGAAACGGCAGTTGCGAGTTGCAGAAGGTCGCTGAGTTTGTCGGCCTCAAAGAAGTCCGCTTCCCCAATTCCGAATTCCCGAAGGAAGACTTGATCGACCGCTCCAGCCCCTCGATTGTGCGTGACAGTCGCAAGTGTATTGACTGTCATCGTTGCGTCACGGTTTGCGAGCAAATTCAGACGGTCAGTGTTTTAACGCCCGCCCATCGCGGAAGCGATGTCAAAGTGACGCCAGCATTCGATCTGCCACTGATTCAATCCAACTGTGTTGCCTGCGGCCAGTGCATCCTGGCCTGCCCCGTCGGCGCTCTTTACGAGAAAGACGACGTCGATCTGGTCTGGAAAGCTCTTCAAGACCCGACCAAGCATGTCATCGTACAGGAAGCTCCGGCCATCCGCGCGGCTCTGGGCGAAGAATTCGGGATGCCTCCCGGCTCTCTCATCACGGGCAAGATGATTGCTGCGCTGCGCCGCTTAGGATTTGATAAGGTTTTTGATACCAACTTCACAGCCGACCTTACGATTATTGAGGAAGGCAACGAATTACTCAAAAGAGTCAAAGAAGGCGGCACCCTGCCGATGATCACCTCGTGCAGCCCCGGCTGGATTAAGTTTTGCGAGCACTTCTATCCGGATCTGCTGCCGCATCTGTCCACCTGTAAGTCCCCGCAGCAGATGTTCGGCGCTTTAGCCAAAACCTACTACGCGGAAACTGCCGGCATCGATCCGAAAAACATTGTTTCGGTCTCCATCATGCCCTGCACCGCCAAGAAGTTTGAAGCGCAGCGTCCCGAAATGAACAGCAGCGGCTACCGCGACGTCGACTACGTTTTGACCACAAGAGAACTGGGCCGCATGATCAAGGAAGCCGGTATCGATTTTGAAACGATTGCCGATGAAGATTACGATGCGCCCATGGGTGAATACACGGGAGCGGGAACCATCTTCGGCGCGACCGGGGGTGTGATGGAAGCGGCGTTACGCACGGTTTACGCCGTGGTGACCGGCGAAAACCTGCCCAGCCTTGATATCACACCCGTTCGCGGCCTTGAAGGCGTGAAAGAGGCCTCTGTAAAAGTTGGCCCGTTGGGAGACGTCAACATCGCCGTCGCGCACGGTTTGGGGAATGCCCGCAAACTGATGGACCGCATCCGTGAAGGCAAAGCTAATTATGCCTTTATCGAAGTAATGTGTTGCCCGGGAGGTTGCATCGCAGGCGGCGGTGAGCCCATCCCCACCAACAACCATATTCGTGTGCTTCGATCATCGGCGCTTTATGCGGATGACGGTAATGTGCAGAAGAAACGCCAGTCTCATGAAAATGAGTCGGTGAAAAAGCTCTATGACAAGTTTCTCAAGGAACCCCTGGGGCATAAGTCGCATCAATTGCTGCACACCAAATACACAAAAAGAGGCACAGAAATGCCTCACGGCAAAGATGAATAAGACCTTTTCTTAAGTTGATTAAAAACATCAGGAGGTTTGTCCGGCAAGGACAAACCTCCTTTTTGATTTATTCTTTTAATGTAAGATAAAATCATGATCAATCAAAGCTTTGAAGAGGATTATCAAGCGTCCGATTCTTAAAATAAGCTAGGCAAAGAATTAATCGGTCAAATATTCTCTCCCTATCAGTTAACCGCACTGGGCTATAAGGATAAGAAAAATGAATAACACACCGAAAGGAAACCGGCTGCATATTGCTCTTTTGGGGCGAACCAATGTCGGCAAGTCCAGTTTGCTGAATTTAATGCTCGGCCAGGACATTGCCATCACCTCGCCTGTTGCCGGGACCACCACCGATGTGGTGGAAAAAGCCATGGAACTTCTGCCGCTCGGGCCGGTGCTATTTCTGGATACGGCTGGTCTGGACGACATATCGGAATTATCCGGTGCGCGATTAGAAAAGACGGCCAAAGTATTTGATCGCGCTGACGTCATTATTTTGGTTACTGAAGCGGATACCTGGACAGATTTCGAGCAAGCCGTTCTAACTGAAGCTCAAACCCGAAAGATTCCAATGCTGGTGGTCATCAACAAAATTGATTTGCAAAAGCCATCCCCTGAGCATCTGAAATTTCTGCAATCCAAATCAGGATGGATTCTGACGGTTTCCTGCGCCGACGAAACCAAACGCCAGAATTATCTGGAAGCCTTAAAGCGGCAATTGCTGGAAGTTGCTCCGGCGGATCTTGGAAGAAATCATTCGCTCATTGGTGATTTACTGCCGCCGGGAGGTCTGGCCGTTTTAGTGGTCCCGATTGATTTGCAGGCGCCCAAAGGCCGCCTGATTCTACCGCAGGTGCAGACCATCCGTGACGCTCTCGACAACGACGCCATGACGCTTGTCGTCAAAGAAAGAGAGCTAGCTGCGGCACTCGCCAATCTGAAAACTCCACCCGCTATCGTCGTGACGGATTCCCAGGCCATCCTTAAAGTCACAGCCGATGTTCCGCAAGAGATTCCGGTGACCACCTTTTCCATCCTCTTTGCACGGCAAAAGTCAGACCTGGTCGTGATGGCGCGAGGGGCGGCC
>JAKLES010000128.1 GCA_022711575.1 Deltaproteobacteria bacterium
GGTTTGTTCATATTGTTGATTCTCCCAGCAGTTTCCTTTAGCGCTGCTCCAAGGCCGTATATTAGTGGTCAATTGGGGGTGGCTTTCTTGTCAGACAGCGATTTTACAGAACCGGGATATTATACAGAGACGTTAGATTTTGACCCGGGTTTTGCGACTACATTTGCCGGCGGGGTTAATTTTGGAATGTTTCGAGTGGAAGGAGAAATCGGGTACCAGACAAATGAGATTGATAGAGTGCGTGGAGGCGGGTATTCTTACAACGCAAACGCTGATCTCTATTGCCTATCATTCCTGGCAAACGGCTACATCGATTTCGTCAACAAAAGCCCGTTTACACCCTATATTAGTGCCGGAATCGGTATAGCCAATGTCGGAGTGAAAAGTGATTATTATTATGATCATCATAATGATCGTTATTATTACTATGATGATGATGACACGGTCTTTGCGTATCAGGTGGGTGCAGGTGTAGCCTATTCCATTAACAAAAATATGATCCTTGATTTAAAATACCGTTTCTTCGCTACAGAAGACCCCAATTTATACGGTTCCAAGGCTGAATTCAAAAGCCATAATATTTATTTCGGATTTAGGTACACTTTTTAGCTGAATCGTCACGTTATTCAATAAAGCCAGAGGGAGATGACATTCCTCCTCTGGCTTTACTTTCTTCAACTGTCCAAGAATGACACTGTTCAGGATCACGCCTATATGGTCTCTAATTTCTTACTATCTTTTTAACTGGACGAACATTTAAAAACCTATGGTAAATTTTATACCGATTTCTGTAGATTCATTTTTTGGTTCCCACACGGCGGCATTAATAGTTCCATGATATGTCCTGTTTTCAATTTCTGATTTATCAATATTCCAATACCTTAGGAAAGGCTCTATTACAAAAAATAGCCGTGCTGTTTGTTTTTTAATCATGATCGATCCCCTCAAACCATAACCGCTGTTCTGGTCATTTTCAACATCGTTATAACCGACATCAGCCGTGCTGTAATTACTCTTTTGCTTTCCCTTCCAAAAATAATCATATTCAATAATGGCAGCGGCAGACCAACCATTATCGAAAACATTTACCGCTTCTATGCCAATCGGACTGTAGTAATAATTTGATTCCCTTAAGTATCCTTTTTCAGAACCTGATGAACTGCTTCTGCCAGCCATATCATCTCTCAAATACCTGTAACCCAAACCTATGAAGGGCGTCATCGTAAATGACTTGGAGAGTTTAAAATCGTAACCTCCAAGTGTCCTGACTTCAAAAATGATATCATCTATGTTATTAAAGTTGACAGAATTTTGGTAGTCCACCTGTCCATAACTGAATCTCCCTGCAACCATAATCATGACGCCATTGTGATAACTATAAGCCGCATCGACTCCATACATGAGGCCTTTTTCGCTCATAATACCCGGTTCTCTATACTCAATGTATGATATTTCCGGACCTATTTCCAAAAAGTGCCTAGCTTCTAATAGGGGTAAACTTGTATTCAATTTTGTATTTTCGCTTTGTGCAAAAGAAAAGGCAGAAAACAACAGGATGAATGTGACCATTAAAAAGCAGGTCCAAACTTTTTTGTGGCATTGACTCATATGGTGTTACCTTTCTTAGCTATCTAATATTCTTCTATTCAAATTCCATTGCACAATATTGCCCAACGGTTCTACAGAGCGTTATCGTCTTTCAATCGGTAATCCTCAATTCAGACGACTGCAAAGGTTGAGGAATTTGAGGCGAAATAGTTTTCAAGACAAAACTTAATTGGACACTCTCTGGCAAATCAAGTCCAGATCGGGGCACCTAATGCTATCTTCCGTGATGCCACGATTTAGGATGATGGTTTTGCGCCCCGAACTATTGTTTTCAAAATTCTCTGAATCAACGCTGCTACAATTTGTATAATGTATTAAATTTTTGCTGAAGACTGTCCAACGCCTCTCTCATTGTCTGTCTTTCGTTCTTAAGATTATTCGTGATTAGCTCCATTTCAGACTCCCGCTTGGCCAGTTGCTCCTCAAGCGAAGCCTTGACCGTGCGGAACTCCTCTTCAATACGCTTCCGTTCCTGAATCTCGCGTTCCAATTCTTCCTTAACACGTTCCTTTTCGGCGTTGCTATTGGCCAGTTGTTCTTCGAGGGAAGCCTTGACTACACGAGATTCATCCTCAATGCGTTTTCGCTGAACTAACTCATTTTCCAACTCCACTTTAGTTTTATACTTTTCGTTGAGCTGATTCTGCATTTCAGCGATTTCTGCAAATAAAGTCCTTAATGTTTGAAACTTATCCTGATTGAATTCCGAATTTTCCATAAAAATCCCTTTCAATGACGATATGTAATTCTATTCGTTGATGTAAACTTATTTTTTCGGGGAAGTGAATGTAATAAAAACTTCGACCGGAAAGCTAGCGTTGGCTTCAACGTGTGTATCTCATTTTGAAGCTTTTTCTTACTCCGTGCAATTTCAGACTCCCGCCTGGCCAGTTGTTCCTTGAGAGAAGTTGTGATCGCGCGGGACTCCTCCTCAAAACGTTTCCGATTCTGAATCTCTTGTCGCAGTTGCTCTGAGAGTAATTCCTTTTCAGCGTTACTATTAGCCAACTGTTCCCTGAGAGAAGCTGTTACCGCACAGGACTCCTCCGCAAAACGTTTTAGCTGAGCCAATTCTTCTTCCAACGCTGCGTTGTTTTTACCCTGTTCGCTTATTTGATTTAGCATTTCCGAGATCTCTGAAACGAACTTAATCAGGGTATGAAATTTCTCCTGATTTAACTCTCCATCTTGCATAAAAACCTTCTTTTTGATCACCTGCTTGTTTTGGGAGAATAGAGTATTAGTTTCTTTCCCGAAATAGTTTCAGGCAGGTATCTGCTACGGCCTGGTCGTAAAGAAAACCCTTATTTTTCTCAATTTCTTCAAGGGCGACTTCAATACCCAGGGCCTTACGATAAGGACGGGG
>JAKLES010000129.1 GCA_022711575.1 Deltaproteobacteria bacterium
TGGCGTCTGTTTATGAAATGCTGGACAACCCCCACATGTCCTGGAAGTACGTTGACATCGAGCCTCGTGCGGCAAGTCACGATGAAATCGCTTACGTCCATACATCATCCTACATTCACTATATCGCCGACACTGCGGGAAAGAATTGTGTGTTTCTTGATTCCGATACCATTGCCGATGCGGAAACATACGATATTGCCAAATTGGCAGTCGGCGGTCTGATGAACGCCATCGACAGTGTCATGACCGGAGAAGTTGATAATGCTTTCGCTTTTGTGCGTCCCCCCGGCCATCACGCAGGTCCCGGCAACGCCGCCGGTTTTTGTATTTTTAATAATGTCGCCGTCGGCGCGATGCACGCCATAAAAAAACATGGCCTGAAAAAAATTCTGATTGTCGATTGGGACTTGCATCACGGTAACGGAACGCAGAAGATTTTTTATTCCGACCGGCGTGTTTTGTATTTTTCCACACATCAATATCCCTATTATCCGGGCACGGGTGGCCTGCAAGAGATCGGTGAAGGTCAGGCTCTAGGTTACACGGTGAATGTGCCACTCAGACGCGGAGCGGTTAACGGGACGTTTATTTCCGCGTTTCGTAAAATATTGGAGCCGATTGCGCTTGCCTATAAACCGGAATTGATTCTCGTTTCGGCCGGTTTTGACACTTACTATCAGGATCCGTTGGGCGGGATGCGTGTCACGCCCGAAGGTTTCGCTGCAATGGCACGCGTATTGCTCAATATTGCTGATCAATGCTGTTCAGGGCGCGTGGTGTCCGTGCTGGAAGGCGGCTATAATGTTGTGGGTTTGGCCCGATCGGCCAAGGCAACGCTCGAAGAGATGTTCGACGAAACGCATTATACGGATAAAAAGCTTAATGCTATGGAGCAGGAAGCCGATGAGAAAAATAAGCCGGTCCTTCGATCGGTGATTTCCGGTATCAGTCCATATTGGAATGTATTTTAAGGAGAGTATCGTGAAACTTAGCACATCGGATGTCGAATACGTCGCTAAATTAGCGCGCCTGGAAGTAACGGAAGCGGAAAAAGAAAAGTTTACCGCTCAACTCAATGATATTTTGCTCTATATCGATCAGCTCAATGAACTGGACACTCAGGGAGTCGCGCCCATGACCCACGCCATTGCCGTTACCAACGCATTTCGTGAAGATAAGATAGAGGAATCTCTCGGGACGCAAAAGGCACTGGCCAACGCGCCGGACGCGCGCGGCGAGTTTTTTAGAGTTCCTAAAGTTATAGAATGATGAAACCATCGGGAGAGCACACAAACGTTTAAAAATAATATATCAAGAACAGAATTGTATCAAAAGAGTTATTGAGGAGTTTATGGAGTTATATTCTTTAACCATTCATGAATTGCAGGAAAAAATTAAAAATGGCGACGTGTCGGCTATGCAGCTTGCCGAATCCGTTTTTTCCAGAATCGATGCGGTGGAAGAAAGAGTCCATTCTTACGTCCGCCTGATGAAGGACGAAGCCCTGGCCGCCGCGGCCATAGCGGATGAGAATATTAAAAAAGGCGATATTCAACCTTTAACCGGCATTCCTGTCGCGCTTAAGGATATCGTCTGCACGCAAGGTATAACGACCACCTGCGGATCACACATCTTGTATAACTTTGTGCCGCCTTACAATGCGACGGTTGTGGAAAAGCTGCGTGATGCGGGCGCCTTGTTCGTAGGCAAAGCGAATATGGATGAATTCGCTATGGGATCCTCGACCGAAACATCGTATTTTGGCCCGACACGCAATCCGTGGGATCTGCAACGTATTCCCGGAGGTTCCAGCGGCGGATCGGCCACGGCTGTGGCCGCGGATGAATGCATCGCTTCGATCGGGTCCGATACCGGTGGATCAATTCGGCAACCGGCGGCCCTTTGCGGCATTGTCGGCATGAAACCCACTTACGGCCGTGTATCGCGTTTCGGATTAATTGCGTTTGCGTCGTCGCTGGATCAGATCGGCCCTTTCACCAAAGACGTGGAAGACTGCGCCATCATGATGAACGTTCTGGCCGGTTACGACCCCAAAGAATCCACATCCGTCAAGGTGGAAGTGCCCGACTATCGCCAGTATGTCGGACGCGATATCAAGGGCTTCAAAGTAGGAATCCCTAAAGAATATTTTATTGAAGGCATCGATCCGGAAGTAAGCTTAGCTGTTAAAAAAGCCATTGAGGTTATTGAGAAGTGCGGTGGTCAATGTATTGATATTTCACTTCCACACACGCAGTATAGTGTGGCAGTTTATTATATTATTGCGCCTGCCGAAGCATCGTCCAACCTGGCACGCTATGACGGTGTCAAGTATGGATTCCGCGTAGCGGACGCCCGTGATCTTGCCGAGATGTATCAGAAAACCAGGATGCAGGGATTCGGCGCGGAAGTTAAACGGCGCATTATGATCGGCACCTACGCCTTATCCGCCGGCTACTATGATGCCTACTACGGCAAAGCCTCGCAGGTGCGGGCGCTCATCCGTCAAGATTTTGACAAGGCCTTCAAGCAATGCGACATCATCATCACACCGACTACGCCGACACCCGCGTTTAAAATCGGGGAGAAAACGGATGATCCATTGCAAATGTATCTGTCCGATATCTTCACGATCTCGACCAATCTGGCTGGTATTCCCGGCATCTCCGTGCCGTGCGGATTTACAGCTGCCGGGTTGCCCATCGGTGTTCAGTTTCTGGCCGGTCATTTCGAGGAAGGGAAATTATTGCAAATTGCCTCGGCGTACGAAAAAAACGCCGCCATCGAAAAAAGGAGGCCTGCGTTATAATGGATTTTGAAACAATTATCGGGTTGGAAGTTCACGCCCAGTTACTGACTGATACTAAAATATTCTGCAACTGTTCCACCAAATTCGGCGGCGCGCCCAACAGCCACGCCTGCCCCGTGTGTCTGGGCATGCCGGGTGT
>JAKLES010000013.1 GCA_022711575.1 Deltaproteobacteria bacterium
TGGATTACTTGGCCACAGGCAAAATCGAACTGGAAAAGAGTGTGCAAATTGTCGATGGAATTGTTCAGGGCTGCAAGCAGGCCGGCTGCACACTATTGGGCGGTGAAACGGCGGAAATGCCCGGATTCTACCAATCAGGTGATTATGATCTGGCTGGATTTTGTGTGGGTGTGGTGGAATCGGATAAAATGATCGACGGCTCTGCCATCAGCATTAATGATCGTGTCATCGGCATAGCGTCGAGCGGTCTGCACAGCAATGGTTTTTCACTGGCCCGTAAAGTGCTCCTGGAAAAAGGTAAGCTGTCTGTGCATGATTCCATGCCGGAACTTTCCAGAACAGTCGGACTGGAACTATTGGAGCCGACCCGCATTTATGTCAAATCTCTTTTAAATATTTTTAAAAATTTCAATATCAAAGGATTGGTTCATATCACCGGCGGCGGTTTTTACGACAACATTCCGCGCATTATTCCTGATGTCTGCCGCTGCGTCATTACCAGCAACAGTTGGGAAATTCCGCCGATTTTTTCCGTCATTCAGGATATCGGTCATGTCGAAGAAAAAGAAATGTTCCGGGTTTTCAACATGGGTATCGGTATGATGATGATCGTTTCGGAAAAAGAGTCTCAGGAAATTCTCAACCGTCTGATCATGCTGGGAGAAAAGGCTTACCTGATCGGCGTGGTTGAGAAAAAGGAAGCAAATCACGCTTCTGTTTGTTTTACGGATATTTAACGGCGAGTCTATGGCTGAACTTCTAAAATTGGGCGTTTTAATTTCAGGCAGCGGCTCTAATCTTCAGTCCATCATCGATCACATTGAAAAGGGAACGCTGCCTGCTCAGATTAAAATCGTTGTGAGCAACAATCCCGAAGCATATGGTCTGACGAGGGCCAAAAAGCACGGCATCCCCTGCGCGGTTTTAAAGCATCAGAATTTTTTAAATCGGGAAGATTTTGATTGTGAACTGATCCGCATTCTGCAAAACGCCGGTGTTGATTTAATCGTTCTGGCTGGATTTATGCGGATTCTCACGCGAGATTTTCTGCATATTTTTGAACAGAAAATCATCAACATTCACCCTGCCCTGCTTCCCGCTTTTCCCGGTACGCATGTGCAGCAGAAAGCAATAGACTACGGCGTTAAATTTTCCGGTTGTACCGTTCATTTTGTCGATGAAGGCGTAGATACCGGTCCTATTATTATTCAGGCGGTTGTGCCGGTGCTCCCTGACGATAATGCGGAGACATTGGCGAACAGAATATTAAAAGAAGAACATAAAATTTATCCTCAGGCCATCCGTTATTTTGCGGAAGGCCGCATCATAAAAAACGGCCGTCATGTAGAAATTAAGAACTTCAGAAATCCTGATCATGCGGCGATTCACAATCCGCCACTCGAGCGTTAGCAGACTTTTTTGATCAACCTGTTTTGGAGGCAAATAGTAGTTCATGTATGATCTGATTGTCATAGGTGATGATCTTTCCTCTCATGTCTCGGCTGCCTACGCCAGTCAAAACGGCCTCCAGACCCTATTGATCGCCGAAAGCGGAATGGGCGGGTTGCAGTTGATCGGTGATTTTGTTTTCAATATCGACTGCACACCGCTTTCAGGTCTGGGGCCGGATCAACCGGGTCTGTCCATACTGACTGAATTGGGCATTGCGATTCCTGAGACTCATCCGACATCCATCAATCCCGCGTTTCAGGTTATCCTTCCTGACCATCGCATTGATTTTTACAATGATTTAGGCGCACTTAAATCCGAACTCGCCCGGGAATTTCCCCATTGGGAAACGGACATCAGTGCGTTTTATAATGTGGCGGCTGATACCTCGTCCATTTTTCAGGAATGGGTAACTGAACACCCGCAGATTCAGCCGCAGACTCTGAAAGAATATTTCTCATACCTGAAAATCTTTCCCTTTATTTTTCGATATAAATTTGGCGCCGCCAATTTTGATAAAATTCTGTCGCAGGACGAGTCTCTGGAAAAAGTGTGGGA
The DNA here is from genome assembly GCA_022711575.1 of Deltaproteobacteria bacterium. Taxonomy (GTDB): domain Bacteria; phylum Desulfobacterota; class Syntrophia; order Syntrophales; family Smithellaceae; genus UBA8904. The sequence goes on from JAKLES010000013.1 coordinate 2,008, forward strand.
AGCACAGCAGGCGTTGCTTTCCATCAATAATGATGATTTGTTTTCTTTTGCGTCAGCTTTTCAATATAGCGCGCCGTTGCGCGGCGTTTCTTATTTTCCGCAGGGAAAACAATTTTTATTCAACGCACTGGTTGAAAAACTGGAATCGAACAAAGGTTTATCTCTCAACAACCATCAAATATTATCGCTCACCAGAAATAAAACAATCGATCTGGAGATTAAAGCGCCGGACAACGCAACATCCAAAGTATCCGGCCTCAATCTGATTGTCAGCACAAAATCGGATAAGCTATCCATGATTCGGGGCAGCCATAAACATATCAATTTTTCAGATTGGCTTCGTCCGGCAAAAATCGCTTACTACCCTTTTACGATTTTTATGGGTATCGCCGAAAAATGCCTGCCGGAACAGATGTCTCGTCATATTGCCGTCGTCACGGATGTAACAAAGGATATCTACGACAATAATTTGATTATTCTGGAAACAAGCCTTCCGGATAAAGACAAAAGTCTTGCTCACGCAAAGGCGTCACTGACGGCCACGGTTTATCTTCCGGATATCGAAGCAAACTGGACGATAGCAGCTCTCAAACATGAGGCCACATCTATTCTGGAAAGACTCGAAGGAGTTCTTCCTTTTTTAAAGGAAAATATTGAGCTCTGCAACATTGATCAATCCATTGATATTTCATTGGAGTACCGTAAAGTTCTCAGTCCAAAATACAAGGTGCGCAACGCCTTTTTCACCTCTTTTGCCGCTAAAAGCAATAAGACGCGCTTCGACAATGTTTTCCTGACGGGTGCATCTTTATTATCGGATGCCGGTTTTGATGCGGAGATCATCTCCGGTAAAAACGCTGTGCTACAAGTGATGAAGAAAAGGAAATGATCCCATGACACCTGATTTTACGATTGCGAATCTGGGCAACTGCCAAATCAATTCTCCTCTAAACCTCAGCGGTTTCACATCGGATGATGACCGGATTTTGTTCAATACGCGTTTGAACAATTATTCTGAAATCCTCGATTCCGTGGGCCGGCCTATCTCGGTGGAACCGGCAGGTCCAAGAAAAAAGATATTTTTTGATCCTGCACACACCAAGGCGGCCATTGTCACGTGCGGCGGACTATGCCCCGGCATCAACGACGTAATCCGTTCGATAACCATGACCTTGTTTTACCGTTACGGTGTAAAACAAATTTTAGGAATTAAATACGGACTTCGCGGACTGAATCCAGTCTTCGGCAATAAGCCCATCCATTTGACACCGGAGTATGTCAAAGACATTACGCATATCGGCGGTAGTATCCTTTCATCTTCCCGCGGGCCGCAGGATGCTTCGGTTATGGTGGATTATCTCGAGAGTTTAAAAGTCAACATCCTCTTTTGTGTAGGCGGAGACGGGACCATGAGAGCGGCGGAAAAACTAACGGCGGAAATCACCGCCAGAAATGCCATCATTGTCGTTATCGGCATTCCTAAAACCATTGATAACGATCTCAACCTGATTGAAAAATCGTTTGGGTTTGATACGGCCATTGAAAAAACGGTGCAAGCCGTCCACAGCGCGCATGTGGAGGCCAAAGGTGCTTATAACGGCATCGGCCTGGTGAAAATCATGGGACGTTTGTCCGGCTATATCACAGCAACCACGGCTCTGGCCCAGGGCGACGCCAACTTTGTCCTGATTCCCGAAGTGCCGTTTGACCTGGATGGCGACAAAGGTTTTCTGAAAGCGCTGGAGAAGCGAATGAAGGCAAGGGGTCACGCGGTTGTTCTGGTGGCGGAAGGCGCGGGTCAGAATCTGATGATACAGGATTCCGCTGAACGAAAAACCGACGCATCGGGAAACATCCGTCTGTATGACATCGGTTTGTTTCTAAAGAATGCTATTGAACAGCATTTCCACAAGATTAATCTGGAAATCAATTTAAAATACATTGAGCCCAGTTACCAGATTCGATCGGTTCCGGCCAACGCATCAGACAGCATTTATTGCAGTTCTCTGGGGCAATACTCTGTGCATGCGGCTATGGCCGGGAAAACGGGCCTGCTGGTAGCGCTACGGAAAGACGAATATGTTCACCTGCCCTTGTCCGCCGCAATTTCCGGCAGACACATTGATCCACGGGGTAATGTCTGGCTCAGAGTGCTGGAAACAACGGGACAGCCGACGCAGATGACAAATTAAAAAAATGCTTGCAAAATAACCTATTATAGCTTAGTAACGACGCACTTTTTCAGAAGGAGTTTTATTATGTCTCGTATTTGTGAAGTATGTGGAAAAAAGCCGGCAGTCGGCAATAATGTCAGTCACGCTAACAATAAAAGCAAAGTCATCTGGCGTCCGAATTTGCAGAAATTACGATGTGTTGATGAAAAAACAGGAGCAGTGAAGAGAGTGAAAGCCTGCACGCGTTGCATCCGTTCCGGTTTTGTTAAAAAAGCAAGTTAATCCGTTGGAAGCCAACCGCAATTCCTGATAGCCACAGCAGTCTGTTGAAGAAAATCTTCATTTTCAATGGAACTCAAGGCATCTTGAAACAGGGCTTGAATCGCTTCGGCAAACATTGAATTACTATTTCTCAGGCCGAATTTGTCCGTAAAAAGACGAATTCGGCCTTCCATATTCATGATCCGCTCCAATCTTTCTTTCGTAATATAGGACACGGCATTTTTCAGTACTAACTGGACATCGCTTTTTTCAATCCCATAGAGCCAGGAAATGTCTGAGCAAAATTCTTTTTCTCGCCTGTCGAATGTAAAATGAATGGCATCTTCTAAAAGGTCAATCGACCCATCCTTATGAATGTGTGACAAAATTACCAGGTCATAAATCATCTCAATAATCAAATGGGAGCGGTATGCGGCTTCATTATAAGATATATCCTTATCGATGATTTTATATAAATCAATAATAGAATCTATAAGATGACTCCCTTTGAGGTATGTATAGCCTGAGGAATGCGGATCAAACCCTTCCTGACATTGCATTGAGATGTTGCCGTAATGAGCCAGATCATCCACAAGCAGATGAAACATAATGTAAGCTGTCCGTTTGTGATCCGAAGGCGCCTCGATAAATCTTTTAATGGAGTGCGTCTGATTGGCATTGATATCGGGATGAATTGTCAGCAAATCGGGAGCGATATTGTAGATGTAAATGTCAGGATCGCTGTTTTTGATATCAGAGGCACTCATGATTTGCTGCAATAAATAGGTGTGGGTTAACATTAACATAGGATTACCCGATGATTATCGGATGGTATCTCTTTTATCATAAACCGGCCTTTTAAATAATCTAGAATGCCTTCCACGTCTTCCAGAAATTCCGGTATGATTAAAACCTGAATAATTGCATCTTTCGGGTCGATCGTGGAAACAGTAACCAACCCCTCATATCCTTCAAGAATGAACTGGACGAGCTTGATATCACTTGTTTTTAATTTAAACCATTTTCTGACCATAACTTATTTGCGAATTACCATTTATTGTTTTAAAGATCAAGATCATCAATGAAGACTTGACATAAGATTTGTCACTGATATGATGCACTTGAAAAATCAATTTAAAGAAGAACGCATGACTGAAGAAGGACATCTGCCGGTAACACAATGGAAGACTAAGGATTCCGGCCATCAAAATATAGAAGAATCGCTGGCGAAGGAATTCGGCATCCACCGGATCATTTCGCAATTAATATTGAACCGGAATGTTGCCAGCCTTGAAGATGCGCATCGCTTTCTCAACCCTTCCCTCAATGATCTGCACAGTCCATTTCTGATGCAGGACATGAAGAAGGGAGTCGGCAGACTGATAAAAGCTATTTATGCCGGTGAAGAAATCGTTATCTACGGGGACTATGATGCGGACGGTATCACATCTGTTGTCATTCTTTATAAATTTATTAAAGAACTGACCGTGCACGTGTCTTATTACATTCCTGACAGAGTCCAGGAAGGCTATGGACTGAAAATCCCGGTGATCGACCAGTTTAAAAACAGGAATATTAAACTGATCATAACAGTGGATTGCGGTATTTCCGATATCGAACAAATCGCCTATGCGCAGTCTATCGGCATCGACACGATTGTGCTCGATCATCATGAAATAGCTGATCAGCTTCCTGTTGCGGTCGCCTGCATTAATCCCAACCGGTCCGATTGCTCCTTTCCCTTTAAGCATCTGGCCGGCGTGGGGATCGCCTTCAATTTTCTTATTGCGCTCAGGGGTTCTCTGCGCAAAGAAAACTTCTGGAAGAATGGACAATATCCCAACCTGAAAGAATATCTGGATGTTGTAGCATTGGGCACGATCGGTGATATTGCGCCGCTCGTCGGTGAAAATCGGATATTAGCAAAAATCGGTCTCGAATTAATCACAGAAGGTAAACGGCCCGGAATCCGGGCACTCAAAGAAGTCAGCGGTATTGATGGACAGCTTATTGATTCCTTTAAGGCCTCTTTTTGCCTGATTCCCCGCATTAATGCCGCAGGCAGAATCGCCTCTCCGCTGGACGCGGTTGAACTTCTGCTTTCAGAAGATATGGATGAGGCGCGACCACTCGCGGAAAAACTCGATTTATATAACCGGCGACGTCAGGCTATGGAAAAAGATATCCTCAACGAAATTCTCGGTCAGTTAGGAACAAATCCCGATCTGGAAAATATGAATGCGTTGGTCTTTTCTTCAGAAAAATGGCATCCCGGCGTGGTAGGCATTGTGGCTTCGCGTCTGGTGGATCTTTTCAGCCGTCCAACATTTGTCATCAGTCTTAAAAACGGTGTGGGTAAGGGTTCCGGTCGAAGTGTCTCTGATTTTAATATGCACAAGGGACTACAGCAGTGCGCGTCGCTGTTATTGTCTTACGGCGGCCACTACCGCGCAGCGGGAATTTCAATTAAAGAGGATGATATTGACGAATTTGCCTGCATGCTCGATGAAATTATCCGGAATTCGGTTCAATCTTCGGACATGGTTTCTCACACTTACATTGATGCAGAATGTCATCTTCAGGATATTAACCTTGACCTGATTAATCAGATAACAAGGCTTGCGCCCTTCGGCTGCGAAAATCCTGAACCGATTCTCTGTGCGCGTAATATTAAGGTATCTTCACCGGCGGTTGTCGGCCATAATCATCTTAAAATGCGCCTGACGTCAAATGGCGCATCGGTGAACGCTATCTGGTTTGGCATGGGTAAATATCTCAGTGCCATTAACGGAGCAAATCTGGATGTCGTTTTCTCGCCACAAATTAATTACTGGAACGGTTCATCCGATATTCAGTTGAAAATGAAAGATGCCGCAATTCTGGTATAAAAAACTGGCCTTTAACAAAACGATCAAAGTAGCCCTGCGCTGGCGCTCTTCTTTTGCCTACCACTGACGTTCGTCAAGAATCAACTTTGCATCAGGAGTAATCGTGCCGGCCTCCACATATTGAATATCATCGATTTTGACCGTGCATATTTCCTTAAACAATTTCTTGAAGTTATTTTCCCAAGTATTTGTTACAATTTGTTTATTTGACTTATCAAGGCGTATCGTCAGAACATCTTCATGGCCTTTGCGACTGACAATGGCCTGAAGCGGTAGGCCTTCAAATTTACCGGAAAGCAGCTTGAGTTGGCTGGGGGCTATGAACAGTCCCCGGACTTTTACAGCTTCGCCTACCCTGCCCGCAATGCCTGCCAGTCGATAAGACGTTCTACCGCAGGGACATTTTTGGGTGATTAGCCGCGATAAATCACCGGTGCCGAAGCGCAGCAGGAAGAAAATATCGCTGAGACGGGTGACCACCACTTCGCCCAGTTCGCCTGGAGCAACATTTTTGCCTGTTGCCGGATCGACAATTTCCACAATTGTTTCCTCGCAGATATGCCAGCCGGATTTTTGCGAACATTCATAAGCCACATCACCCACCTCGGTTGCCCCATACATTTGATAGGTGTCGATGCCGTATTCTTTTTCAAAGGTCTCTCTTAATGACGGCAGCAATGGCTCGGCAGCAAAACAGGCTTTTTTTACACGGAAATCCTTTTTGAAATTAAAACCCATCTCCTGAGCTTTCGTGATGATCGACATCAGGAAACTCGGCGTGCCGATGTATGCTGTCACTTTCAAATCCTTGATCAATTGCACCTGAACCTGCGATGACGATGTTCCGGAGGGTACAACCGTCGCCCCAACTTTGCGCAAACCATTGTGAAACGTGAGTCCCGCCGCTACGAGATGATAGGAAAAGGCATTGAGGGCAATATCTTTGGGCCCGATACCCGCGGCGAAAAAGGCTCTCGCCCACAGATAATCGGTTTCTGAAAGATGCGGTTCATAAACCGGTCCCGGTGAGGTAAAAATGCGGTCAATCGCGATAGAAGGATTTTCCAGCTCCGCATATGGCGGATGCTGCATTTCCATTTCCACCAGTTTCTCCCTTGATGTGACCGGTAAAATCTCCAAGTCTTCCCTTTTTTTTATTTTATTGGGATTGATTTTGAGCGTATCGAGGATTTTTTTCAGTCGAGCAGATTTTTTATAGCCCTGCTTGACCATAATGGAAAGCGCCTGGTCCTGCGTTTCCTTACGCTCCTTTAATGAGGATGTTTCTCTACTGTCGAAATACTTTTTCATAGGTTCCCCTTTTACAGCCAGCGTTTGCGGCGGCGGTAGGCTTTGACATCTTTATAGGATTTGGTGACGCCCGATGCGGCCATGCCCAGATAAAATTCCTTGACATCCGGATTGTCGGATAATTCTTGAGAGGTGCCTTCCATGACGATCTTTCCATTCTCCATGACGTAACCATAATGCGCGACCTGAAGCGCCATGTTGGCGTTTTGCTCCACCAGCACAATGGTTGTGGCGTGTTCTTCGTTGATCTTCCTGATAATGCGGAAGATTTCCTGCACCACGAGAGGCGCCAATCCCAGCGAGGGTTCATCCAGCATCAGTAGTTGAGGGTGGGCCATTAAAGCCCGGCCGATAACCAGCATCTGCAACTCTCCACCGCTGCAATAACCGGCCAGCGCTTTTTTTCTTTGCACGAGCGCCGGGAAATAATGGTAAACCAGTTCCAGATCCTGTTTGTAAGGTTTGCCCGGCCTTGTTGCCGTTCCTACACGCAGATTTTCTTCAATCGTCAGATACTTAAAAGGCTGACGTCCCTCCAGCACCTGGATAATGCCTTGACGGGTAATAAATTCCGGCGCCTGGTTTTGAATATTCACACCATTACAAATGATATCGCCGTCCGTCACTTCGCCGTTTTCCGGTTTCAGGAGGCCCGAAATCGCCTTGAGCGTGGTGGTTTTCCCAGCGCCGTTACTGCCCAATAGCGATACGATATGGCCTCTTTCCACTGTCAGCGATACGCCTTTGAGCACCTGGATGACGTTGGAATAGACAACGGAAATATTATTGAGTTGTAAAAGAATGTCTCCCATAAGTTATCCTAATACGAAAACGGCCAGAGCCGGAAGTTTGAACGCAAGATACGCCAGAGCTCCGCAATACCTTTCGGTTCCAATAAAATAAACAAGACGATGGCCAGTCCGAAAACGAACTCGCGCAGCGGCGCCATATTCAAACCCAGACTGGTAATCGCGCTGACATTCATCAGAACACCGGTCGCGTATCTTAAAACCTCATTGAGAATGGTAATAAACGTCGCACCGAAAATCGCGCCTGGAATATTGCCCATGCCGCCGATAATAACCATGGCAATGAATTCAACTGAAAGCCCCAAATTGAATGGTTCAGTCGTGATGCTGACCATGTAGTAAGCCCAGAGGGCTCCGGCAAAACCAGCGTAAAAAGAGCTAATGGCAAATGACAACAGTTTATATTTAAAAATCGGAATGCCCATGCCCTCTGCCGCACGGTCATTGTCACGGATGGCAATAAATGCCCGTCCGTATTTACTGCGCATGATATTGACGGCAAACCAGGTCATCAAAACCAGGCAAATGAAGATCAAAAAGAAAAAAGCTTTATTCCCTGCAATATTCCAACCCAGAATGCTTGGGCTAGGTAATGTAATGCCCATGGTGCCTTTGGTCAGGCTTTCCCACTGAATGAGGACATATTCGATGATGAACTGACCAGCCAGTGTTGCAATGGTCAGATAAAGTCCTTTGAGCCTACCGGATGGAATGCCGAAGATCATGCCAATCATGGCGGTAATGAAACCGGCAGCGGGGATAGAGAGATAAAACGGCACACCCAGACGTGTCGCCAGAATTGCCGCGGCATAGGCGCCGACGCCGAAGAACGCACCATGCCCCAGGGAGATCTGCCCCGTATAGCCAATGAGAATATTGAGGCCGATGGCGGCAATGGCCAAAATGCCGATGGTGTTTAAAATGTAGAGAAGATAGGGACTCAAAAAGAATGGCGCCACACTGAAAAGTAAGATTAGAAAGATGCCCAGACAAACCCTTCCAAACCAGGTCTCAAAAATGGATAACTCCTGGGCATAATTTTCATGATAATTACCGCAGGGATGAAAGGATAATTTCTTCATAAATGTTTTCATTTTCTAAACTCTTTCAATCTCTACCAACCCGAATAGTCCATAAGGTTTGACCATCAAAATAAAGACCAGCACAATATAAGGAACGACATCGCGCAGTGATGGTGAAAGGTAACCACCCGTAAATGTCTCCAGAAGACCGATAATAATGCCGCCAATGATCGCACCGCCGATGCTGTCAAGCCCGCCTAAAATGACTACAGGGAACACTTTCAACCCGATGGCGCTCAAATCATGGACATTCACACCGTTGATGATGCCCAGCACAATTCCGCTCATGCAAGCCACCATTGCGGCTATTGCCCAGGAGAGGGCAAAGACGCGCCGCACATGAACACCCAGCGACAATGCGGCTTTTTGATTATCGGCCACAGAGCGCATGAAAATCCCCTGTGATGATTTTTTGAAAAACAAGCCGAAGAGAACCAGGAAAATAACGCTGATGACCAGTGTGGCCGAATAAACCGGCGCAATATAGATTGAACCTAAATGAATTTCCAATGAAGGGGGCAGAAATTCGGGATAGGTGTGCAGATTGCCGCCCCAGATCAGTAGAATAAGTCCTTTGAACATGGCGGAAAGTCCCACAGTGAGCATGATAACAAAAATAAGTTTTTCACCGATGAGCGGCCTCAGGAAAAATTTTTCAATTAGAAATCCCAGGATAAAGCAACCAGCCAAAGTCAGCAAAAATGATGCCGCAATCGGAATTTTTCCCCATGTAACCAAAGAAAGAAAAAAGAAAGCACCCAGCGCCAAAAGTTCGCCGTGAGCAAAATTGAGAACGCTCGATGCCTTGAAGATCATGACGAAGCCCATCGCGGATATACCATAAAGCAGTCCGACACATACGCCGTTGACTAATAATTGCAGAAAAAAATCCATAATCCGATTCCTTAATCCACGCTGATAATATTAATACTGGTCTCGATTTCACCCATTCGTCCGTCGCGGTAACGGATTTTCCCCGTTACCGGAAGATTCTTTAATCCAGCATATATGGCTTCGATAATTTTGATATAAAGGCCATAAACAAAACGCCGTCGCACCTTCCCGGTACGCGTTAATTCATCATCATCCGCATCCAACATTTTGTAAAGTAAAACGAATTTTTTGATTTTCATAACGTCTGGAAGTTGCTCATTTACCTGCCGGACTTCCTTTAGAATCAATTCTTCCACGGCCTTTTGCTGGGATAAATCCATATAGGTCGTATAGGGTATCATTCTCTCTTCCGCCCAGTTGCCGACGTTACCCAAATCAATATTAATCATGGCGCTAATATAGGGTCGCGCTTCACCGAAAGTGACTGCCTCTTTGATATAGGGACTGAATTTGAGCCGGGTTTCAATAAAATCGGGTGAAAAAGCTTCGCCGCTTTTGTTACGAATAATGTCTTCCTTACGCCCGATAATAAGTAAATGGCCGTCTTCATCGATATAACCCGCATCCCCTGTTTTGAGCCAGCCGTTTTCAAATGCGGCTTCTGTGGATTTGTAATCGTTATAGTATCCGGAAAAATTAGCTTCGGATTTCACCAGCACTTCCTGATCATCGGCAAGCTTCACTTCCGTGAGTGGCAGGGGTTTACCAACGGTTTCCAGTTTGACTTCGTCATCGGGTTGAATCTGAAAAATGCCGCCGGATTCGGTGAGGCCGTAGCACTGTTTTAAATTCAAGCCGATGGCTCGAAAAAATCCAATCACATCCGGACTGATTGGATGGCCACCGGTAAACGCGCTGTGAAAATGGGAGCAGCCCAAACGGTCGAGCAAAGGATTGTAAACGGCCAGGGTCAGAAATTGATACAACACTTTTATTGGCCATGCGATAGTCTGCTTGTGCAATCTTTTCGCCACAACCGATCTGCCGACGCTCTCCCCCAGGTAAAACAACTTCCTTTTGATCCAGCTTGCATCGGATATTTTTACGCGGATGCGTGATGCCATATCCTCCCAGAAACGCGAAGCCGTAATGAGCATGGAAGGGCCGATATCCCGGAAATCTTCCAGCACCGTTTCGTTGGTTTCGGGAAAGTTCATCGTCATGGCACTACTCAGCGCAACGCCCATGCCCCACATCTGATCGACGATCCAGGCGGGTGGAGACATGGAAATCCAGTTTTCTTCCGGTTGAATGTTCGCGGCTTCGACCCATTGTGCAGCCATTGTTGCCAGATTCCGGTGTGACAGCATGGCAATTTTCGGCACGCCGGTGGTACCGGAGGTCTGAATCATAACAGCGATATCCTGTGGCCGTCCTTTGTTGAATTCTTCTTCAATATCACCCGGATGATCCGCAATGTATTTTTCGCCGATCTCGAGAAGCCCGGCATAGCTGATCAACCAGGAATCATTTTCGTAGGAGGTCATGCCGGTCGGATCAATATAAACAACTTTTTGTATATTCGGCAGTCTATCTTTAACTTCGAGGAGCTTATCGACTTGTTCCTGATCCTGAACAACCACAAGAGGAGAAGAAATGCGATTAATGGAAAAAGCCAGTTCATCGGCAATAGAGGACGTGAATAAATTAAGCGTGGTTGCACCCAGCGCATGCGCGGCCAGTTCGGAAAAGAGCCACTCGGGAGAATTATTGACAATCATGCAAAGATTATCACCCCGTTTCATATTCAGGGCGGCAAAACCCGCCGCGGTTTTCTTCACATAACTGAAATAATCACTCCAGGTATATTTCTGCCATATGCCGTAGGCTTTTTCACGTATCGCTGTTTTCGTGTCGCCATACGCTTCCGCATTTTGAACCAGTAGTTGCGGCAGGGTGACATTGTGTCTTTTTGTTTTATGTGAGGATGCCTTGTCCAACGGTTCAACCCTTTTTTATTTTATTGCCTGCGCGTCGCCAAGATAAGCTTTGATCACTTCAGGATTGGCACTGATTTCTTCGGGGCCGCCCTCCCCCAGCTTTTCACCGAAATTCAACACCATGATGCGCTGGGCAATACTCATGACAATGGACATGTCATGTTCGACCAGTACCATCGTGAGTCCCCATCGTCCGTTGAGTTCCAGCAGAAACCTTACCATATCTTCTTTTTCTTCAAGGTTCATGCCTGCAAACGGTTCATCCAGAATGAGCAGCCTGGGTTCAAGGGCGAGTGCCCGGCCCAGTTCGACTCTTTTCATCATGCCGTAAGGCAGAGAACCGACGGTCTGTTTACGGATGGGTTGCATTTCCAGAAAATCAATAATCTCTTCGAGAATCTCACGGTGCCTTATTTCTTCTTTACGAACTTTCGGTGAAAAAAGACAGGAACGCCAGAAGCTGTAACTGCAGTGGATATGACGTGCAAGCGTCATATTGGCCAGGACAGTCATGCCGGGAAACAACTCAATGTTCTGGAAAGTTCTGCCGATGCCGACGCCGACCAGCCGGTGCGTATGCAAATGCGAGATATCCTGTCCGTTAAAGATGATCTGCCCCTGCTGGGCATGATAAAAACCGGTGATGCAATTCAGTAAACTGGTTTTGCCCGCGCCGTTTGGCCCGATTATCGCCATCAATTCGCCGGTGTGAATGCTGAGGTCAACATCTTTAATTGCCACGACACCGCCGAAACTCAGACGTAAATTTCGAATTTTCAATTCAGCCTTTTTATCTTCTTGGGGCCGGTTAATCATTATCGAAGGCCGGCTGCGGAATGCTTTCATGAATACCTCAACACCTGCTTTTACGCCGCTTGTTCGGGCGGGGATATTGGATTATTGCAATCCAATATCCCCAGTCTTCAACCTTTACTTCTTAATTAGTTTTATCTTATCTTTTCCGGGAATATAGAAATTTGTCAAGGGAATATAGGTTCCATCTTCTTTCACGTTGACCATGCGCGCGGTAAATGACCCTTCATGATTGTCTTTGGTGAACGTTACTGCCGGAACCAATCCACCAAATTCTTCATTCTTCATGGATTCCAGCGCAGTGTTGATCGTTGCCGGATTAATGGCATGGAACTTTTCATTGGCGCGGATAAAGGCTCTTTCCATAATCATGCCGATTACGACGCCTTCCCAATAAGCGGCATCAAATGAACCCACTGTCTTATAGCGCTTCCATAATTCTTGCATCACGCCTATTCCCTTGGATTTATCCGACGGCAAACCACCGGGGAACTGCATGACCAGACGGTTGCGAATTAAGCCTTTACCCATCTTGAAGAAGTCCGGGTCCGTGGATGTCCAGGTTCCCAGAAAGATCGGATTGTACTTAATGCGATCAGCGCTCTTAAATGCTGTAATGATTGCCGAAGGCAGCATCTGGATGAAAATATATTCAGCGCCTTCTTTTTGCAACCGAAGCAGTTCTGTATTGAGATCAACCGTTCGCGGCGGAAACTCTTCAATGGCGACCAGATTGATGCCTAACTTTGCTGCGTATTCTTTGCTGGGTGCGTGAATAGAACGTCCGTAGGCGTTGTTATAGGTCAGCAGGCCGACTTTCGGTGTTGCTTTGCCCTTATGAATGGCTTTAATATATTCCAGGACGGCTTGACAATCCATTTTATAGCTCCCGAAGGGCAGATACATATAATCAACGGGCTTTTCCAATATTTCCCAGCTTGTGGAATAGTTTATCGTCGGCACTTTGTATTTCTGAACGATAGGTTTTGCAGCCAGACCTTCGCCGGCTCCCCAAGTGGCAATCATATCTACTTTATCTTGAAGAACAAATTTTTGAACGGCTGCCTGTGCTTCAGGCACTTTATAGGCGGTATCCACCGTGATCATGTCGATTTTGTGGCCGGCAACGCCGCCCTTAACTTCGTTGACATAGCGGAAATAATCCCGCTGGCCTTTTTCATGGAACTGCCCCCAGCTTGATGCGGGTCCCGTTAGGTTGATGGCCGCGCCGACTTTGATCGTCTTAGTCTCGGCGTTAGCCAGGCCAATGGTAAGAAACATAAAAGCTGACATTGCCAACAAAACACTGCCCCATCTTTTCATTTTTCCATTCCCCCTGTTTGTTATTTTAACAATCTTTTTCGGCAAAAAAAAACCGTGGGCAAATTTCAATCTACCCACGGTTCATTTCCCTTGTAACGGGTCATGATACTTTCAGGCAGACCTTGCAGCCGATAAAGCTAAAAAAGCAAAAGTTAACTGCCTGTTTAAATAAATATTGTTTTAACATCTCTTACATTACCTCGCTTGCGCCGTGTATAGGCAAATGGCTGAAAAAAGTCAAGAAAAAAGTTTTCCGCAAAATGGTAATCCTTTGCTAGCGCTCATCCAACGGAACATAGTGACGTAAATTACTGCCCGTGTAGATTTGTCTCGGGCGGCCGATCTTGTGCGGTACGGAATCATGCATTTCCTTCCACTGCGCGATCATGCCCGGTAAACGGCCTATGGCAAACATAACCGTGAACATGTTTGTGGGAATACCAATCATCCTGTACAGAATACCGCTGTAGAAATCGACATTGGGATAAAGCTTCCGCTCAATGAAAAATGAATCTTTCAAGGCAGCTTCTTCCAATTCCATAGCAATGGCAAGCAATGGGTCATCGTAATAGTACTTTTTAAAGATCGTCTCGCAGTATTGTTTCAAAATCTTGGCGCGAGGATCATAATTTTTGTAAACACGATGACCGAATCCAAACAGACGAAACTTGCTGTTCTTATCTTTGGCTGAATCAATGCAGTTTTTGATGGATAGATTTTTTTTATTGATTTCATCGAGCATTTCAATAACTTTCTGATTCGCGCCGCCGTGGAGCGGACCCCAGAGCGCACAAATGCCGGCACAGATCGATGCGTAAAGATTGGCCATGCTGCTGCCGACCAGGCGAACGGTTGAAGTGCTGCAATTCTGTTCATGATCGGCATGCAAAATCAACAGGATGGATAACGCCCTTTCGATGTCCGGGTCCGGCACGTAAGGATTCACCGGAGAGTCAAACATCATATAAAGAAAATTTGACGCATATTTCAGATCGCGCTTGGGATAAACATGCGGGTGGCCGATGCTATGCTTATAGGAATAAGCAGCGATTGTGCGTATCCTGGAAATAAGGGATGCCGCCATCAAATCAAAAGTATCCGCCTGAAAATCTTCCGTGAAATAATCCGTGTAATAAACGGACATGGAATTGACCATGGTGGCCAGAATTGCCATCGGATGGGCGGTTGGCGGGAATCCGTCAAAGAATCGCATCATCTCTTCATGAATCATTGAATTCTGCGTCAGGCGCTGAGAAAATAGCTGCTGCTCTGCCTTGTTGGGAAGATTGCCGTAAATCAGCAGATAGGCTACTTCGGAAAAACTGCCATTTTCGGCAAGCTCCTCTATGGGAATACCCCTGTATCGTAAAATACCCAGGTCACCGTCGATAAACGTGATTGATGACGTGCATGATCCGGTATTCTGATAGCCGACATCCAGGGTGATCAAATTCATTACCTGCCTCAATTTAGATATGTCAATTCCCTTTTCCCCTTCAGTACCGACGAGGACCGGCATCTCATGAGTCATTCCGTTATACGTTAGTTTTGCTTTTTCCATTTGTCTTATTGTCTCCTCAGATTCAGATATTCATATATTAAAGAAGAAAATACTGTCAAGATTTTATAATGGATTTTCATGCGAATATGAGCGCTACACGATTCCGGTGATGTTCCCGGTATCGTCAATGTTGATGTGATTGGCGGCAGGAACTTTAGAAAGGCCTGGCATGCGCAGGATTTCGCCAGTGATGGGGATCAGGAAGCCCGCGCCGGAGGCAATTTTGATTTCGCGCACGGTAACAATGAAATCGCTGGGCAACCCTAAAAGACTTGGGTTGTCGGAAAGCGACTGCTGGGTTTTAGCAATGCAGACGGGTAGAGTATCATAGCCAATCTTCTTGATCAGATCAATATTGCGCCTGGCCTGCGGCTGATAGTCGATGGAGACTGCGCCGTATATTTCGCTCGCTATTTTAAAGATTTTATCCTCGACCGGCTGTTTCCAGTCATACAAAGGTTGAAATTTCCCTTTTGCTCCGGCAATAAGTTCAACGGTCTTCTCGGCCAGCTCAACACCACCCTCGCCTCCCCTACTAAAGATTTCCGCCGAGGAAATATTCATTCCCTCATCCTCTGCCGCCTTTACAACAGCTTCGATTTCTGCGTTCGTATCGGAGGGAAATCGGTTTAGAGCAATAATACATGGGACATTAAATTTATCGATATTTTCATAATGCTTACGGAGGTTCGCCATGCCCAATACAGCCGCACGCGGATTGGGTTGGTCTAAGTCTTCGCGGTCGATGCCTGCATGATATTTGAGCGCCCGAACCGTAGCGACTAAAACAACAATCTTTGGATTTAAATCACCATACGGCGCAACGATGTCGAAAAACTTCTCCGCACCGAGATCAAAACCAAACCCGGCTTCAGTCACGACATAATCCGCCAGACGTAACGCCAGGTCGGTGCCTATGATGCTGTTGGTACCTTGGGCGATATTGGCAAATGGACCGCCATGAATAATTGCCGGTACACCTTCAGTGGTCTGCACCAGATTGGGTAAAAGCGCGTATTTCAAAAGCGCCGTGATCGCGCCTTCAACTTTCAGATCACCGGCAATTACTGGCTGGTCGTTATAGGTAAATCCTATCAATGTCTTCCGAATTTTATCTTTTAACTCTTCATAAGAGCGAGAAAGACAGAGAATCGCCATGATTTCGCTTGACGGCACAATGTCAAACCCGGTTTCCCTCGGCACACCGTTTGTGGAACCTCCCAGACCGATAACAATATCCCGAAGCGATCGGTCGTTCATGTCCATGACACGACGCCAGGTGATTTTGCGTGGATCGATATTGAGAGGATTACCATGAAAGATGGAATTGTCCAGAATAGCGGAAAGCAAGTTATGAGCGCTTTCCACGGCCGGGAAGTCATTGGTAAAATGCAGATTGATGTCGTCCACCGGATGAACGCGCGACATTCCACCGCCTGTTGCGCCACC
>JAKLES010000130.1 GCA_022711575.1 Deltaproteobacteria bacterium
GCCATTCTTGTCACGATCCTGTGGGTTGCCGGCTGCGCCGCCATAATGAAACCCTGGGCGAACAGCCCTTTTTCATTTTTCTTCATCGGTCCGGGGCCGATCCTTGTTTTCTGGGGTGTCGTCTGGGTTTGGTTCGGCTATAAAAAACACCGGCGCTGAGGGATTTATCTTCTCTTGTCACGCCGGAACTTTATGGGCGCAATTCTGTTTTCCATCGGCATGAATAATGATTTTCGGCAACAGTCATTTAATCTTTTGCAGCATCTCGCCCATCATTTTGTGGATCAGGTTGATGGCTTTCAGCGGGCGGATCATGACCTTGAAATCAATAATTCTGCCGTCTTCGCCCCAGGTGATCATGTCCACGCCGTTGATGGAGATGCCGTCAATCACGGTCTGAAACTCCAACACGACATGGTTACCGGAAGTGACTTCACGAAGATAGTGGAATGATTCATTGTTGAACACATGCAATGCCGCTGTCAGGTATAATGTTGTGATGGGCTTTCCTGCCTGCGGCGTATGAACCACCGGTGAATGAAAGACAACATTTTCAGCCAGAATATCGTCCAGACCTTCTGCGCTTTTGGATTTAATCAATTTGTGCCATGCGTCGATGGTATTCTCAATCATAGTCAAACCTCATGCTTATTGGCCGGGTATCACAATTCGTGAAGCTTCCTCCCGCTCCATTTCCTTTGCCTCGGCAATCATGGCCTGAACAGCTTTTTCAATGGCGTCGGGTAATTTAGCGGCTGCATCGCTGAGGGTCTTGGCCCCTTCAATCACACACTGAATCGGAATCGGTCCGTTGGGGGACATCAACTGGGCCATGCCGGTGAAAAGGGGTTCCCGGCTTTCATCAGGCGAGCCGTCAATCTTGACGGGCATAAGACGCCGGATCGTGGCATACGTCAGGTCCGTGAAGGACTCTTCTCGATAAAGGTTATCGGGATTTATTTTGATATTCGTTATTTTGGGTTCGTTGGCGTTACTCATGGGCTGTCTCCTTCTTTCTAGGGGTTTGATGATTCATCCGTCCCGAAAAATAATGGAAACTGCCAGCAAAACGGCCTCCTTTTTTTCGGATCATTGCCTGTTTCCCTACACTGAAAAGGCTGAAGGGTCAAGAGGGGATATCGGCGATGATCGGGTCATACAGGGTCTTTGAATAGCGGTTCACGCTTGGTAAAGTTTGCCGAAACAGCCTCCATCTGGTTGGGACTTCCCATGAGTGTCATCATCAGCTCGGATTCCATCATCAATCCTCTGCCGGAGTCACCATGCCACACTTCGTTGATCAGTTTTTTCGCCGCGCGAATGGCATCGGGATTTTTGGATGCGACCTCTCTGGCCAGTGCCATGGCCTCTTCATAGGGTTTTTCACAAACGTGTGTCACCAGATTCAATCGGGCCGCTTCTTCACCTTTGATGGTTTTACCCGTAAAGATCAGTTCTTTGGCCACATCAATCGATACGACATCGCGGATAGTCTGGGTCACGCTCATATCCGGAATCAATCCCCATCGCATTTCCATGATAGAGAATTTTGCATCAGGCGTGCTGAATCGAATGTCAGCCCCCATGGCGATCTGGAAACCGCCGCCCAACGCTACGCCATGAATGGCCGCGATGACCGGCACGGGGAGCTCTTTCCATCCATATCCGATATGTTGATAGATATTGGAAATCCGTTTTTCGTATCGATCCGTAAGATTGGGAAACTTATTTTCTCCGGCCTGCATGGCCGCGAAGTTCTCAATATCCAGCCCGGCGCAGAAGCTCTTGCCTTCGCCGGAAATAACCACAACACGGACGCCGGGTTCTTTGGCCAGCCGGTCGATGGCGGCGGCCATGGCGTCGATCATGGCAAAGCTGAGCGCGTTGTATTTTTCAGGCCGGTTGAAGCGGACGTCCGCTACGTGGTTTTCGATGGAAATTTTTACCAGTTCACTCATAATTTATTCCTTTCTTCGCTTATCTTATGCTTTCACTTTACCAGCTCGATACCTGCGTTATGAGCCTGGTCCATAACCGTTTGAGTATTTCTTGCCGAATCCGGGCCGGCCATTCCTCCCGCAGCAATGCGGCCCTCAACCTTGAAGCCCAGAAAACCGAGGACGGCTTCATTCAGATCGAAGGACGAAGCAAATAAGCCGGTTTCCGGCTGTGTCTGCGAATAGACGGTGATAACTTTCTTTCCTTTTATCTTATTCTTGAATGCTCCCGGTTTACCGTCCTTGAGATACAGCAGGGCAAAAAGCCGGTCGATAAAAGTTTTGGTTTGACCGGTTATCTGGAACATAAAAACCGGCGTGCCGATGACGACGGCGTCGGCGCTGAAGATTTCATCGTAAAGCGGCGTCATGCCGTCCGTCTGGACACACTTGCCTTCCGGAGTCTGGCACTTGTAGCAAGCCTGACATCCCCGAATTCCCAGTTCATTGATATTGAAGATTTTCGTTTCCGCGCCAGCCTCAGAGGCTCCCCGAAGAACCTCGTTGACGATGGCTGTCGTGTTGCCTCTTTTTCTTGGACTTCCTACAAAACCGACGACTTTCATTTTTTCTCCTTTAAAAATCCTTCACAGTTTTTAATTATTTTTCGGAATTTCGAGAAAGGGCGGCAGGTTGGGGCGGTGCCGCATATCCGTCAGGACGGGATAGCGGAAACCGGCCGCATGCGTATCAGCCAGCGCCTTCATCATGAGTTCGATTTTGTTTTTCGGGATGGTGAAGATGAGTTCGTCGTCCTGCGTGGAAGCAAAGACCCTGTTGCCGCCTGAGGGGAGAATGAACTGGTTCAGGTCGGTTTTCATTGTGCGCGCCACCGTGTCGCCGCAGCTTCCCATGCCGGTCGCAAACGTCGGTCCCATGCCCCCGCCTCCATTGGCGGCCGCCTGCGCCAGACGCATGGCCTGG
>JAKLES010000131.1 GCA_022711575.1 Deltaproteobacteria bacterium
TGTACAGATCAAAACCATAGAACTCGATAATCAAAAAGATGACGCCAACCGTGGCGACAAACCAGCCCTCAATAGCCCGAAATCTGTAAATCAGCGTACTGACACCGATCACAATCAGTAAAACCGGCCAGGTCTGGCCAAAGCTGTAACTGCTGGTCTTGCTGATAAAGATTAAAACACCCAGAGTAATTAAAATAAGTCCGCCGGTAATAACGTTTCGCTTTTCACTTGGCATAACTTTCTCCTTCAATAATATTTTTTGGCAGGAGCTAAAAACCCACCCCTTGACTTTATTGTTTTTCCGCTAATTTTAAAAATGGTTTAAACAAATCAATCGGTATCGGAAATACGGTTGTCGAATTATTTTCTGATGCGATCTGATTTAACGTCTGCAAATAACGCAACTGCAACGACATGGGCTGCGTTTCCATCAACGCCGCCGCGTCAATCAATTTCTGTGCGGCCTGGAATTCACCCTCCGCATTGATAACCTTTGCCCGTCTTTCTCTTTCGGCTTCCGCCTGTTTGGCCATGGCGCGTTTCATCTCTTCGGGTAAATCGATGTGCTTAACTTCTACTAAAGATACTTTAATTCCCCAGGGATCCGTGCTGCGATCGAGAATATCCTGGATATGCAGATTAACCTTTTCGCGTTGTGAAAGGATTTCATCTAATTCCACCTGCCCGCAAACGCTTCGCAGCGTCGTCTGAGCCAGTTGTGAAGTGGCAAAAAGATAATTCTCAACATTCACGACGGCGGCATTGGCATCCATAACCCTGAAATAAACCACCGCGTTGACTTTGATCGATACGTTGTCCTTGGTAATAACATCCTGAGCGGGAACATCCATCGTGATGGTGCGCATATCGATTCTGACAATTTTATCAATCCCGGGAATGATAATGATCAGGCCCGGCCCTTTGATTTCACGAATTCTGCCCAGGCGAAAAAGGACTGCACGCTCATATTCATTGAGCACCTTAATCGCCGAAGCCAGGAACATAACCACCAATACGACAACAACCAGCAGGGGTATTGGTAAAGATCCCAACATAATGATTCCTCCTTTTATATCGATTATTTTTTTATTTCTTCAACGATCAGATTCAGACCTTCAACCTTCTTGATCCTGACTTTTGCTCCTTGAGGAATGAACTGATCACTCTGCGCCGTCCAGTATTCACCCTGGAAAAAAACTTTTCCTTCGCCGTCGATCGCCGTTCTGGCTTCGCCCTGTCCTTCGATCATCGACTCCGCTCCCGAATAATGCTTCCTCATTTGCGCCTTAACGGCCAGCCAGATAACCACAACAAAAAAACCGGAAGCGACTAATATCGCAGGAATCAAGACCTGTAAAGAAATTCGCAGCGCGGGTTCGGGTGTGTCAAACAGAATAAAAGACCCCAGCGCCAGGGATATCACCCCGCCAACCGTCAACATGCCATGACTCATAATTTTTATCTCCGCGATAAATAAAATAATACTGAACAAAATCAGCAATACTCCCGTGTAGTTCACCGGCAGGGTCGAAAGACCAAAAAACGCCAACAGCAGGGATATACCGCCAATCACGCCGGGCAAAATCGCACCGGGCGTAGAGAACTCGAAATACAGACCGGCCAGACCAATCAGTAAAAGAAGGTAAGCGATATTGGGATTGGAAATCGCCGCCAGAATCCCCTGTCGCGTTCCCATCTTTTTGGTATTCAAAACGGCATGGGCTGTGGATATCTTTTTTTTGTTACCGGCGACGATCACTTCCTTCTGATCAATTGCAGCCAATAATTTTTCAATGTCCGGAGCCACAACATCAATGACGCTCAACTTCAAAGCCTCATCCGCGGTGATGGATTCGCTCTTACGCACCGCCTTTTCCACCCATTCCTCGCTGCGGCCTCTTGTCTTGGCGATGCTGCGGGCATAAGCCGCCGCGTCATTCTCTATTTTTTTGGACATGGTTTTGTCCATTTGGCCACTGCCCCCGATGCCGATCTCCACCGGATGGGCCGCGCCGATGTTGGTGCCGGGCGCCATGGCGGCGACATGCGCGGCCTGCGTGATGATCACCCCGGCCGACGCGGCGCGGGCGCCTGAAGGATAGACATACACAATGACCGGCATAGGCGCGTTGAGAATGCTTTTGGCAATGTCTCGCATGGCTGTGTCCAGGCCCCCGGGCGTGTCCAGTAAAATAATCATGCCGTCCGCGCCCGCTTTTTGCGCTTCTTCCAGACTTGCAGCGACATATGTCGCCGAGGGTGCGGTAATGACACCTTCCAGATTGATCACATGAAATACGGGCTTCTTATCCTGCGCCTGGGCAACGCCGGCTGTCACGATAAGGATCAACAGTAATAAGAAGGATAATCTTTTTAACACAACAGCACCTCTTCTTAATCGTATGATCGTTCACTCAGTTCAATTTCTTTCATGATCAACTGGACATCTTCCCAAACCTGTTTCTTTGCTGAGGGATTCCTCAAAAGATAGGCCGGATGATAGGTCGGCATCAGCTTGATCCCTTCATACGTATGAAAACGTCCGCGCAGCACAGTAATCGGTATTTCGGTTTTTAAAAGAGTCTTCGCCGAAAAGGATCCCAACGCGCAAATAATCTGGGGGGATATTCGCTGCAGCTGCTGCTTCAAAAAAGGCTCGCATAATCTAATTTCATCCGGCAAGGGGTTGCGGTTTCCCGGCGGACGGCATTTAAGGATATTACAGATGTAAACATCTTTTCGCGCCAATCCCATAGCCTTGATAATATTTGTTAAGAGCTGTCCTGCGCGACCCACAAAGGGCAGGCCCTGCGCATCTTCATCCGCTCCCGGCGCTTCTCCGACAAAGACAATTTTCGCCGCTGCGTTGCCGTCGCCGAAAACAATATTTTTTCTTGTCTTGGCTAATGAACAT
>JAKLES010000132.1 GCA_022711575.1 Deltaproteobacteria bacterium
AGTTCGATCCGTTGAACAAGACGCGGTCGCCACCGGGTACCCCCGTTGGCCAAAGCGCTGTATGCTTGAACCAACTGCAGCGGGGTTGTTAAATTAAATCCCTGGCCGATGGATACCGATACCGTTTCGCCGAGCTGCCACGGTTCTTTCATACGAGCCCGTTTCCAGTCTCGAGTGGGCACAAGTCCCTTTCTTTCGTGAGCAAGCTCTATACCCGTGGTTTCGCCGAAACCAAAAAGTCTGGCATAGCGCGCTATGACATCCACCCCCAACATTTTCCCGACCGTATAAAAATAGACATCACAGGACTCCACCAGCGCACGGTGAAGATTAACCGACCCATGTCCATGTTTTTTCCAGCAGCGATAGCTTCTATTCCCCAGCTCGAAAGAACCATTACAAAATATTTTAGTGTCGGGAGTAATAATGCCTTCTTCCAGAGCCGCGGCGGCTACAATCAGTTTATAGGTTGAGCCGGGTGGATACTGTCCGGAAATGGCCCTGTTGGATAAAGGATTCAGCGGATTTTTTTGAAGCTTGTCCCATTCATCACGGGCCAGGCCGCTATTAAACAAATTCGGATCAAAAGACGGCGCACTCACCATAGCCAGAATCGAACCGTCACGCGGATCCATCGCGATGGCCGAGCCGGCGAGGCCGGCCAAAGCTTCCCAGGCCGCCTTCTGCAATCGGGCATCGATCGTCAGCACAACATTGGAACCGGACACAGGATCAATCCGTCCCAAATCCTTAATGACCTTGCCAAATGCATTGACTTCAACCAACTCATTACCGCGACGACCACGAATATACGGATCAAGAACTTTTTCGATACCGTACTTTCCTGTAATATCACCGGACAAATAATCTTCCTCTGATTTTTCCAAGTCCTCCTTACTGACTTCACCTGTGTAGCCGATAATCGAAGCGATCGTTTCACCATCCAGATAAAGGCGAACCGGTGTGACTTCAACATACACACCCGGCAGATCAAGGGCATTTGTCTCCACCAGGGCAACTTTTTCCATATCGACATTCTTTTCCAATCGAACAGGCAGATAGGGCTTTATCGTCTTGGGGAAAAGTTGATCGGAAGAAAACTCCAGTGTCTTCGTTTTATAAAGATCTTTAATTCTCTGGAGCAGCAACTCATGATTAACACCCTTAGTGGGCATATACAATACATCAAATGATGGACGATTATCGACGACAACAGTCCCGTTGCGATCCATGATCAAGCCGCGCAGCGGCTGGATTTTACGAAAACGCACAGCGTTATTTTCCGATCGCTGCTTGAGTTCATCCCACTTGATGACCTGCAAATACCAGAGGCGAATCAGCAGAATGGACAGGGCCAGCAAAGTCAGAATAACAACGATTTTAAGCCGCTGCCGAAATTCCGCCGGTTCCGGTCCGTTGCGGAGGCCGCATTGTTTTTCCATACATCAATCCTTCTATCTTGCGCATCATATAAAAAAAGCCGACGGAAAGAACACTGATCAGCAAGGCCTGCGGCACAAAAACAACAAGCGCGTTACTCAACATGTCAAATTCAAAAACAAAATAATAAAGCGCAATCAAAATAAGCGACTCCAGCACAGAGCAAATCAGACTGAAAAGCGCGATTAAATAAAATTTCTCCGAGGCAATCCGCAATGAAACGAAAAAAGAAAACATGTAAATAAGCAAATAAACCATTGTAAATAATCCGAGAATTGATCCGGATACACAGTCAAACACAAACCCCATGATGCACGCCAGAATAATCCCTTGCACCAAATCCAGACGAAACCCGGCATAGATGACAACAACCAGCGACAGCTCCAGTGTAAGCCAACCGGAAAAAAGGATGTCGGCCAATGTGGTTTGAAAGACAACCAATCCAATGGCCATAAAAGGTAACAAAAGATAATAGATCATTTTATTGTTTTCTTTTCTGAGGGAACTTCCTTTTGATCGGCCGCCAGAATCAGAACCTCCTCCAGTGTGCTAAAATCAACAAAGGGCGTTACCCGGATTTTTAAAAACAATCCGACGTCCTTGTGATCAACCTGACTGACCGTGCCAATGAGCAATCCCTTGGGAAAAATGTTGCTCATGCCGGATGTCATAACCACATCGCCTTCTTTGACATCCTGAATTTTGGAAACATACCTGACCATACAGCCACGGGATCCGGCTCCGCGAACAATTCCCTGCACCCGCGTCCGTTGTATCAGGGCATCCACGTTGGAATTCTCGTCAATCAGTAGCAGAACTTTCGAGCTGTGCCAGGAAACATCCGTCAATCTACCGATCAATCCGGGTGGAACGATGACCGGCATACCGCTTTTCAGACCATGCGCGCTGCCTTTGTTGATCCAGAAGGTTTTGGAAAGGGCTGCCTGCTCCCGGCCAATCACCCGGGCGGCAATACCGCTGTGATGATAATCATTCTGCAATGAAAGAATTTTTTGCAGTCTTTGCGCCTCCAGGTAGCCTTCCTTGTAAAGGATCAATTCCGTCTGGAGCGCTGCTATTTTATTTTTCAGAATCCTATTGTCGGCTTCCAGTCCAACCAGATGAATATAGCGCATCCAGGCGTTACCGACGCCTTCGATAGACGCCTTGAGAATTTTTTGCACGGGCGCTGCCGCTTCCAACACGATCTTTTTAGCAAAACTCGTACTGGAGTCGTATTTCAAATTATACGAAAGCAGGATCAAAGTCGCAGCGAAAATGACGCCAACAAAGATGATGGTTCGATAATTCTTAAAAAACATTTTCTACCTGATTCAGGAAACCAATATACGTAAAATCAGACCTGAATGGTGACCTCTTTGAGCACATCCAGTTGGTCCAGGGCCATACCGGCGCCGCGGGCAA
>JAKLES010000133.1 GCA_022711575.1 Deltaproteobacteria bacterium
CATACGCAAGCCGGTAAAAAAATGCTGGCCAATTTTCTGTTTGAAATCTGTCATTGTAAAAAATCCTGGTCGATGAAATCCTTTGTGAACCATGCCGTAGATGAAATTCGTCAACAGGTGGGATCGGAAAAAGTTATCCTGGGGCTTTCCGGAGGCGTGGATTCATCCGTGGCGGCTGTTCTTCTGCACAAAGCGATCGGTAAACAACTCACGTGCGTGTTTGTGGACAACGGCGTATTGCGGGCCGGTGAGGCCGAGCGCGTCATCGGAATGTTTAAAAAGCACCTGCAGATCAATCTGCATTTCGCCCGATCGGGAAAGCTTTTTCTTAAAAAATTAAAGGGTGTGACCGACCCCGAAAAGAAACGCAAAATCATCGGCCGCACTTTTATTGAAGTGTTTGACGCGGAAGCGCGTAAGATCAAAAACGTGAAATTTCTGGCGCAGGGGACACTTTATCCAGATCTGATCGAGTCGCGTTCGGCCTTCGGCGGTCCCAGTGCGGTGATCAAATCGCATCACAATGTCGGCGGCCTGCCCAAGATAATGAAATTGCAGCTGATCGAGCCGCTCAAGCATCTCTTTAAAGATGAAGTACGTCTTTTGGGAAAAGAGTTGGGTCTGGCCGACGATGTCGTCTGGCGTCAGCCCTTTCCGGGGCCGGGACTTGCGATCCGTATCATCGGCGATGTGAACAGTCAGCGTCTGTCCGTGCTGCGCAAGGCCGATACCATTCTGATGGAAGAAATTCGCGCTGCCAATCTTTACTATAAGTTATGGCAATCATTTACTGTCATGCTGCCGCTCAAGAGCGTCGGCATCATGGGCGATCAACGAACGTATGAAAATATCGTGGCGATCCGGGCGGTAACCAGCGACGACGCTATGACGGCGGACTGGGCCAGGCTACCGCAGGATCTGCTGGCTCGCGTCTCCACACGCATCATTAACGAAGTACGCGGCATCAACCGCGTGGTTTATGACATCAGCTCCAAACCGCCCAGCACGATTGAGTGGGAATAGGCAGTGCCGAAAAGAAACGACATAAAGAAAATACTGCTCATCGGTTCCGGACCGATCATTATCAGCCAGGCCTGTGAGTTCGACTACTCCGGCACACAGGCCTGCAAGGCTTTGCGCGAGGAGGGCTATGAAGTCGTGCTGATCAACAGCAACCCCGCGACGATCATGACCGATCCCGAAATGGCCGACCGCACGTATATAGAACCGATTACCCCGGAAGCCGTGGCTAAAGTGATTGCCCGCGAACGTCCCGACGCGCTGCTCCCGACTTTAGGCGGTCAGACCGGTCTCAACACAGCGGTGGCGCTTGCGGAGTCCGACGTGCTGGCAAAATACGGGGTGGAAATGATCGGGGCGTCTCTGGACGTGATTCACAAAGCTGAAGACCGCGAAAAATTTCGCCACGCGATTGAAAAAATCGGCTTACGAATGCCCAAAAGTGGTTTTGCGCGCACCATGAATGATGTCTTGAAGATTGCCGACACGATCGGCTTCCCGATTATCATTCGCGCCTCCTTTACGCTGGGTGGCACCGGCAGCGGCGTGGCATACAACCGCGAGGAACTTGTCGAGATCGCGAAGGCGGGGCTCGACGCCAGCATGATCACGGAGGTCATGATCGAGGAATCCGTGCTGGGCTGGAAAGAATACGAGCTGGAAGTGATGCGCGACAGGGCCGACAATGTTGTCATCATCTGCTCTATTGAAAATTTCGACGCGATGGGCGTGCATACGGGCGAGTCGATCACGGTTGCCCCGGCGCAAACCCTGACGGATCGTGAATACCAGATTATGCGGGATGCCGCCATCGCCATCATGCGCGAAATCGGGGTGGAAACGGGCGGATCCAATGTGCAGTTTGCCATCCATCCCCAAACCGGCGAGATGATTGTTGTGGAAATGAATCCTCGCGTGTCGCGCTCTTCGGCGTTGGCATCAAAGGCCACCGGGTTTCCGATTGCCAAAATAGCCGCCAAACTGGCCGTCGGCTACACACTCGATGAAATTCCCAACGACATCACGCGCGAAACGATGGCGTCCTTTGAACCGACCATCGATTATTGCGTGGTAAAAATTCCACGCTGGACGTTTGAAAAATTCCCCGAAACGGAAGATTTTCTCACAACCTCCATGAAGTCGGTCGGCGAAACGATGGCCATTGGCCGAACGTTTAAAGAATCGCTGCAAAAGGCCATCCGTTCTCTGGAAATCGGCCGTTTCGCTCTGGGCCAAGCCCTGCCTGAAGATGTAAAAAATAAAAAGGATTTACTGAAAAGCAAATTAATCAAGCCTAATTCTCTGAGGCTTTTTTACATGGCTGCCGCGCTGCAAGACGGCATGACCATTGACGCACTCTATTTATTAACCAAAATTGATCCCTGGTTTTTACATCAGATCAAAGCAATCGTGGATGCGGAAGAAGAACTGAAAAATTCACCTCCGACTACAGAATTACTGCGGTCAGCCAAGGAAATGGGATTTTCCGATCGTGCGCTGGCATCTTTCTGGAAAATGACCGAACCGGGAATTCGCTCCTGGCGCGAGCGTGAAAAGATTACGCCGGTCTATAAACTGGTGGATACCTGCGCGGCGGAGTTTGAAGCCTATACGCCTTATTACTATTCCACGTACGAAACGGAAAATGAAACCAGGCCTTCGTCTAAAAAGAAAGTAGCCATCATCGGCGGCGGACCTAACCGTATCGGTCAGGGCATTGAATTTGACTACTGCTGTGTTCATGCTTCGTTTGCCCTGCGCGAAGAAGGCATTGAGAGCATCATGATCAACTCCAATCCCGAAACGGTCAGCA
>JAKLES010000134.1 GCA_022711575.1 Deltaproteobacteria bacterium
TCGTCCGTTTAGGACCGGGCATCCTCCATGAAAAGAACTCCTTTATACGAAAAACATATCGGGCTGAAGGCTAAAATGATCGATTTTGGCGGTTGGGCCATGCCCGTGCAATATACGAATGTGATTGAGGAACATCAAACGACCCGCACGAGCGCGACGCTTTTCGACATTTGCCATATGGGGGAAATTGAAGTTCGAGGTGCGCAGGCGCTTCATCTTCTCCAATTTTCTCTGACCCGCGACCTCGCATGGCAAAAAACCGGTCAGGTCAAGCTCTCCGCTTTGCTCAACGATCACGGCGGCATCATTGATGATTTAACCGTGTATAAAATGGCTGACGATTTCTACATGTTGGTCACCAACGCCACGACCCGCGAACCTGATTTTCTGCGAATCCAATCCATCCTCAAAGATAAAAAGTTCGACTGCACACTTTCGGATGTCAGCGTAAAAACCGGCAAGTTGGATTTACAAGGACCGCGCGCCGAAGCGATTTTACAGACCCTGGCGGACACGGATTTAAAAAGCATCCGTTTCTACACTTTTGTCGAGTCACAGGTGGCGGGCACCCGGGCAATCGTTTCGCGCAGTGGCTACACCGGCGAAGACGGATTTGAAATTTATGCCGACGCTGGCAAAATTGGATATATCTGGGACAAGGTGATGGCAGCCGGCGCTGTGTTCGGTTTAAAACCGGCGGGGCTCGGCGCCCGGGATACCTTGCGCCTGGAGTCGGGAATGATGCTTAACGGCCAGGATATAACCGAAGCCGTAAGCCCGCTGGAAGTGCCCTACAGCTGGCTGGTGGACTGGCATAAGGATTTTGCAGGCAAATCAGCTCTGGCGGCTATCCGGGACCGGGGCATTCAGAAAAAACTGGTCGGATTTGTCATGACGGGACGCGGCATTGCGCGTCATGGCTATAGGGTCATGCATGGAAACAGGGAAATCGGCCTGGTTACATCCGGCACATTTTCCCCGACCTTAAATAACGCCATCGGCCTGGCCTTTGTTGATGTTGCATTTAGCGCGCCGGATACGGAAATAACCATTGCAATTCGTGATAGTCTCAGCCCGGCAAAAGTGGTTAAGCTTCCTTTTTATAAAAGACAAAAATAATTCACCAAGGAGAATCGTGATGCCAAAATCAAATCCCACCGACAGATTATATTCCAAGGACCATGAATGGGTCAAAGACAATGGCGATGGCACGGCCGCGGTCGGCATTACCGATTACGCGCAGGAAATGCTGACGGATATTGTGTTTGTGGAACTTCCCCCTCTCGGCAAAAAAGTTGCGCAGGGCGAACCGATGGCCGTCGTTGAATCCGTGAAATCCGTATCCGATGTTTATGCGCCGGTCAGTGGCGAAGTCATCGATGTCAACAAAAGACTGGAAGAAACCCCGGAGCTTCTCAACCAGGACGCTTTCGGCGAAGGCTGGATAGCCAAATTAAAACTGGGAAATACCGCCGAACTAAAATCACTGTTTAACGCTGCCGATTACGACGACCTGATCAAAGAGGAAAAACACTAAAAATGGATTATTGTCCCCACACGTCTGATGATATCGCTCAAATGCAAGCGGCAATCGGCATAGGAAGTATTGAAGAGCTGTTTGCCGACATCCCGCAAAAATTTCGTTTAAGACACATGCCCGGCATGCCGGCTTCTCTATCCGAGCAGGAGACGCTCGAACTGATGCAGGCTATCAGCCTGAAAAACAGAACGCCGCGCATGACGCTCACCGGCGCGGGCGCTTATGCGCATTTCATTCCGGCGGTTGTCGGCCACATTGTAAAACGTGCTGAATTCTATACCGCCTATACGCCCTACCAGGCGGAAATCAGTCAGGGGATCTTACAGGCGATTTACGAATACCAGACCATGATCGCCCGTCTCACCGGCACCGAGATTGCCAACGCCTCCATGTATGACGGCGCCTCTGCGATGGCGGAAGCGGCGGTATTGTGCGCCAAAATGTCCAACCGTTCCAGAATCGTCATTGCCCGGTCGGTCCATCCTCAATATCGGCAGGTTTTACAGACCTATTGCTGGGCTAACGGTTATACCCTGAACGAAATACCTGCTTTGCCGTCCGGTCAGTTGAATTTAACCGCACTGAAAAATACACTGAATGACAGCGTCGCGGTGGTTATCGTACAAAGCCCAAATTTTTTCGGATGTATTGAAGATATCACACCCAGTGCGGATGCCGCTCATCAATGTGGCGCATTGCTGATTGCCGGATTTACAGACGGCACGTCGTTGGGAATTTTGCAACCTGCAGGTGTCTGCGGGGCGGATTTTGTTGTGGGAGAGGGACAGAGCTTCGGCAATCCGCTTAATTACGGCGGCCCTTATCTGGGAATTTTCGCCGCGCGCGAAAAATTTCTGCGCCGCATCCCGGGGCGGCTCGCTGGCGCGACAGTCGATCAAAACGGCAAGCGCGGTTTTGTCCTGACGCTGCAGACCCGCGAGCAGCATATCCGCCGGGAAAAAGCCACGTCCAACATCTGCTCCAACGAATCACTCTGCGCGCTCGCAGCCGCCGTCTATCTGGCCGCATTGGGTAAGAATCTGCGCAAACTTGCCACGCTCAATATTTACAAAACACAATATTTGAAAAACAGACTTTTACAACTTGAGGGTTGGCAGGACGTATTTTCCGCCCCGGTCTATAACGAATTTGCCATGCGCTGCCCCAATGCCCGCACCGTCAACGAAAAGCTGCGAGCGGAAGGAATACTCGGCGCTTATGATTTACAAAAAGATTATCCGGAACTGGACAACACGCTGCTTTTTTGCGCAACGGAAATGCTCTCC
>JAKLES010000135.1 GCA_022711575.1 Deltaproteobacteria bacterium
GATACGGTCTCCTTGTCTCAGATTTTAAATATACCTCGCTCGTATATCACAATTTTCTTCCCGTTTGTCATATGCGCTGTGACCGTTTTGGGTTCGGTGTTGACGAGATCCCAGTGGAGAGCGGAATCGTTAAAGCCCAGTTTCGTCTTGAATGACGGGGTTAGTTTTGCCGGGTTGCCGTTGAATGTATCACTGTAAGATGAACCAAGAGCAACATGGCAGTTGCCTTCTTTTCCTCCGAAGTTTTCATCAAAGAGTGTTTCCGCCATAAAACGGTCGATTCGGGAAAACCGTTTATCCGTGAGAGAGAATTCTCCCAGTTGGCGCGCGCCCGTGTCCATAGCAAGCTGCTTCTTCACAAAATCCTCTCCCTGCTTGGCTTCGACCTTAATCGCTTTGCCTTTGGCAAAAGTGATGCGGACATCCTCAACATAGTTGCCGCTGCGGAAGGAAGGGAGATTGGCGTAATAGATACCTTCCGTTCCGCGCCAATCGGGAGAGACAAAGACCTCGAAGCTGGGTATGTTATGGCCGGACACGCCTGCCCACTTGCGTTGATCGCCGGGCGTTATGCGCAAATCCATATTGGCCGATTCGAGATGGAAGTGTTTGACCGGAAGGGCGTTAAGCCTCTTTTTGATGGCGCTGACCTCTTTATGAATGTTTTGCCATTCGGCTGAGGGATTGTTGCAGTCGAGGTAGCAGCCCTTGATAATTTGCGCCGTGTATTGTTTCAGCGACATTTTTGCCTGACGCGCTAATTCCTCAGTTGGAAGCAGGCAAAGCGTCCAACTGTATTTGCGTTGTTCTTCACGCTTTTCGAGGATGTCTTTGAGTGTTTTGCGCGAGACAATAGCCTTGCCGATTTTCGCCGGATCAATGTCCTTGAGATGTGTCAGCGACTGCGGCGCATGGAGAAATATGCGACCGTTGATATTTTTATAGAGTTCCTTGTCTCCGGGGGTAAGAAAAGTCAGTTGTTTCGGATCGGCCTTTTGATAAAAATTCTTTTCCATGCCAAACGTGGAGACCATCCGCTGTACAGGATGAATGCCCATGTCGAGGAGCCGCCCGTAGAGGATTTCAGCAAGCCGCAGTGCCGGCAGATCATATTGAATAAGAACGATCTCCTTTTTCTTCAAAGCAACTTTCTTCGCCGTCGTCAGACCCCACAGGAGCACATCGGCATATTTTTCAAGATTTTTTTCAGAGAGCATTATTTTTTCCTTTATTATATCGCCTTTAAGGTTTTGCGTTCGGAAAAGACCATAAGCCCAAAGCGCAAACGGTGTCAATAATTATTCACTGATTACAAATAGATGAAAAATCAGCGCGAGCAAACCCTTGCTTGAGTTTTACAACCCTTCATGATAGCTTGCCCCAAATGATGTTGATCCTGTGCCGTTGTGGTCTGAAAGGGAAAACTTGAAATATTATCCGGTATTTTGGGACATTACAGGAAAAAAATGTGTTGTGGTCGGTGGGGGCGAAGTAGCAGCGAGAAAAGTTTTGCGCCTACTGGATTGCGGCGCTAGAGTCTGTGTGGTGAGTCCCCAAATCGTCCAAGAACTGGCTGCTATTAAAAAAGAAGGTCGCATCGAGCACATTGGTAATGAATATGCGGGCGAATATCTTTGCGGGGCTTTTCTGGTAATCGGCGCAACGGATAACGAACAAACTAATGCCGCCATTTCTCAGGATGCCAAGACTAAGGGCATTCCGGTTAATATCGTGGATGATCCGCAAAAGTGCGATTTTATTCTGCCGTCGCTGGTAGAGCGGGGCGATTTGACTATCGCCTGCGGTACCGGAGGCAACTCTCCGGCGCTGGCACGCTATCTGCGTGAGGAACTGGAAAATGTCTATGGCGAGGAATATGCCACGCTTCTCAATATTCTTGGACAGTTGCGGAGTAGGATGGAGAAAAACGTAGGTATGGGCAAGGTCTGGTTTGACAAGCTATTGGCGGCGGGTTTGCTCGAAGCGATCCGTCAAAAGGAAGAGGGAAGAGTGAAAACAATCGTCCGCGATGTCACTGGCGAGGAGGTGCAGCTTGACTAGTCTGGAAATAACCCTGTTTGCGCTGGCGCTGACAGGCTGCACACTGGCCACGGGGGGGTATCTGCTGTCGCTGTTGGTGAAAAAAATCGTGCTGGCCAAAGCATCTACCTGGATTCTGGCGGCAGGCTTTATTTTCCTGACATTGAACCTTCTTTTGGCTGCCATTCATTCTTCCGGTTGGGAGAACTTCGGGTCGCGTCATTTTTTGTCGATCTATGCCTGGGCGATTGCCGGCATTTATCTGGGATTGCAATTTAAAACAAAAACGCGATTGCTGGGCGCTTTTATTGCGCCGCTGATTTTATTGTTTCTGATCGCCGCCGCCGGACAGAGTTCGGGTAAAAATCTTGTGCCGACTCATTGGCAGGGTTGGCTTACGACTTTACATCTGGTGCTGGCGATTGCCGGAGAGGCGCTTTTTGTTCTGGCCTCGGCATCCGGGGCGATGTTCATGATCCAGAACAATTTGCTCAAAAACAAAAAACCGGGCAAGATGGGACGGCTGCTGCCGTCTCTTGGCGATCTGGACCGGATTAATCACCTGGGGCTTTTGTGGGGGTTTCCCTTGTTGACGCTGGGTATGATCGGGGGTGCCATTTACGCCGCCTTTGTCTGGGGCGGACTATGGCCTGCCGATCCGAAAGTGATCTGGTCTTTTGCCGTCTGGATTGTTTACGGCTTCCTGTTGCATCAGCGTCTGGCCATCGGCTGGAAGGGAGCCCGGATGGCGGCATTATCCTG
>JAKLES010000136.1 GCA_022711575.1 Deltaproteobacteria bacterium
TAGATCTCACCATTTTTGATAACCGTTTGCGGTCTGCGGCAAGTCTCGATTTTTTCCAGTGGATTTTCTTGCAGTATCGTCAGGTCGGCGTATTTCCCAGCCTCCACAGAGCCGATCTTATCGGCCATGCCGATAATCTTTGCGTTGTTTATCGTGGCACATTGAAGAATTTCGGAGTTTGAAAATCCGATGCGTCCCAGCATCTCCATTTCACGCCATAATGTTCCGTGATAAGATAAAGGAACTCCGGAGTCCGTGCCGCAGCCAATTACAATGCCCAGATCTTTCATTGCCATTAAATTACCGGGTCCGACAAGCAGGATATTGAAATAGATTTCCGGGTTGGGCATATACTTATAATTTTGGTATAGGTTGTCCAAACCGTATTTTAGATAGTTTTCCAAATAAGCGATATTACGTTTATGAATGGATGGCTCTGTGTAATCTTTCAATGAAGCGTGGATGATGTGTTCATGCCGGATTTTCATTTCACGTTCAATGAAGTCGGTGCGGTATTTTTCGGGCAGTTCGTCGTACGCTTCCTCCGCGGCCAGCATCTGGGCTATAATCATGGTTGGAACAATGGCAATCTTCTTTTCAGCCATTGCGGTTACTTCCTTTTCGGTCAGCACCGCGTCGGCAATGGAATGTTCCATCGAGCTGATGCCATATTGCAGGGCACGGTCAAATCCGAATTTGGTATGAATATGTCCGGCGGTCGCCAGATTGTTCTTTTGCGCAAAGTCAAATATAATTTTTAAGTGTTCATCCTCGTAAACAGGAATCTCGGATTTCCCGGCCAGGCAGGACTTTTTGTCCATGGTAAGTTTAATAAACGCAGCGCCCCGGGAGCTGTTTTCCCGCATCTTTGCTTCCAGTTCTTTTGTGTCTTTGAACCATAAATTCACATCACCGGTTAGCAGCATTCCCAATGGGAGAAAAATGCTGAGGTCTGAAGGATCGATAGACGGGTGGCTGCGGTAAATATTGGTGAATGAATTGCAGTGAACAATGCGTGGACCTATGAGTTCACCTTTTTCAATTTGCGTGATAAAGTCATGCAGTAATTTCGGCATTGCGCCCATGTCGCGGACGGTCGTCACGCCATGCTTGATCTGCTGAACGTAATTTCTTTTCAGTTGGTTCATCGTCGTCAAAACGTCCAAAGGATCAAAAAAAGATTCACCCGGCATGGTTGTATGACAATGCGCGTCAATTAAACCGGGGATTACAAACTTATTTTTTAAATCCAGAATCATATCGCCTTCCCGGGAGGAGGGGAGTTGATTATGAATTGCTTCAATAAGACCGTGCCGGATGGCAATCGTCCGGTCATGAAGAATTAAGCCGTGGACAACATCAACAACATCGCTATGGATGAGATACAGCGCTTTGCCTTTGGCGCTGCCTGAAGGTTGATATTTGGGCAGAGACGAGCAGTTGATAATATTCGGCATCCCCATAAAAAAAGCGGATGCCGCTGCCGTGTGCAATAGTTGCCTCCTGGTCGTTTTTGGAAAAGCATTCTTCATGAATTACTATCTCCGTTTAATATTATCCAAAATCACCGATATCATTGGTTCAGGGGAAAGCTCCGTATTCAGAGTGTCGTCTCTTCCCATTCAAAATTTCTTAATTCCAAACGATGATCAGGATGGCCATGTGATGCACGAGAGAATTTTTCCAGTTCTGCGACCCATAAATTGCTGAGGCCATTACCTTCGGCCACGGATTTGAGCCATTGGATCTCAGCTTCGTGAATCTGCCCGTCAGATGCCGACAGCCTCAATCCGTCCCTGATAAAACAAAGGGCAATATCGGTTTCCGAGAAAAGAGGCGGTTCCTCGACGATGTGGTTATTGTCCAGAAGCGCCTCCATTGTCTTCGCGCAGAATTTTGTATCAAAACCGA
This sequence comes from Deltaproteobacteria bacterium, assembly GCA_022711575.1. Classification (GTDB taxonomy): domain Bacteria; phylum Desulfobacterota; class Syntrophia; order Syntrophales; family Smithellaceae; genus UBA8904. Next base: position 1,912 of record JAKLES010000136.1, read on the forward strand.
GCATTTTCCCTATACCCAGCATCGTCTTCTTTTCTTCATCATGTATCTGGCGATCCTTACGGATGAGGATCATCAGGCCCTTATAATAGAGACTCCGATCCAGTAAAGATATTTTCATTGAAACACCTTCCTTGTCTTTCATCATTCCGGTTCCTTTGCAGCCAATTGCCCAATGCAGATGCGCTTTGGAAATTAAGGCATTGCTGCCGTTTCCGGCAATGGGCTATCGCTCGCTTATTCATTGAGCATAGAGGCAGCCTCGTGCGCAACCCATATCGAAGAAAAGCTTCATCCTGAAGCTAAATGATTGCACAGACTCTATTTGATTTTTATCCGGCATTATTATACAAGATAACTAGCAGTATAAACACGCTTTCTGGCATTATTGTTTACCACAATTCTCTTGGTGTTTCCAGCGACAGATAGACGAGGACATGTCGAGAGCATGTTTGCCGCCTTTTCAGGACTTGACAATGAATGAGCTCAATATACTGATCACTTTCACCGGAGGTTTGGCGATAGCCCTGGTTTTCGGCTATCTTGCACAACGGTTGAAGTTGTCTCCCATCATTGGCTATTTGCTCGCTGGTGTCGTGGCCGGCCCCTTCACTCCGGGTTTTGTTGCCAATCGCCCGATTGCTGAACAGTTCGCAGAAATCGGCGTCATCCTGTTGCTCTTCGGTATCGGATTGCGTTTTAACCTGCGTGAACTGGTCGCAGTATGGAAGTTGGCCATACCGGGCGCTCTGATCCAGAGCACAATGTCCACGGCCGTGCTTGCGGTGATTTTACATCTGATGGGTTGGACTTGGATATCAGGCATCATTCTGGGAATGGCCATTTCGGTTGCCAGTACAGTTGTGATGGCCCTTGTTCTGGCCGA
>JAKLES010000137.1 GCA_022711575.1 Deltaproteobacteria bacterium
ATAATCAATGCTATGTGGAAACCTGGTCGCCCAAAGATGAAACCGCGCCAGCCTTCTGCAAGGCAGCGCCAGAATCATTTCGTTATATTGGTTCGGAAAATCGGTTTTGGTCTTCTGCTGAGCAGAAATAACCATGTTTCTTTTATCTCAGTCAAAACCGACAGATAAGGGGAAATATAGAGAATAAACTACAAATAATTAAATTAATTCATAGTCACGCTATGATAAAAAATAATACTTGACAGTGAGACTATGATGATATAGCTTAAAACCAAAGTTGGAAAGGATTTATCATGGCAGATCACGGCCGAACAAAAAACCGTAAAGACCGCATCATGGACGCGGCCCTGCGCATTTTTGCTGAAAAGAGTTTTCAGGAAGCAACCATCGCCGAGATCAGCAAGGAAGCAGGAGTTTCCGAAGCGACGGTTTATGAGTATTTCGGTACCAAGGAAGATCTTTTATTTGCAATTCCGGAAAAAATTACCAATGACACGTTTGAAGAGTCGCAGGCAGTTCTGCCGTATATCAAGGACGTAGAAGGTCGAATGCGCGCCATTCTGCTGAGCTACATTCAGCTTTACCAAAATAATCCGCATTATTCCGCTCTCGTATTGTTGCAGTTAATGTCCAACAAGCGCTTTCGGCAGACGGCTGCGCACGAAGCTATTCGCCGTTCCGCGCATAACCTGCTAGACTGCATCCGGGAAGGCATCGCCAACGGAACATTCCGTTCCGATGCCGATGCTTACCTGATTCGCTCCATGCTGATGGGTGCCATAGAGCATCTTTTTATACACTGGCATATGCAGGGCAAGCCAAAACGCGATAAGACTATCATGGATATGCTCGATCCGTTTCTGGAAATTGTCTTTAACGGTATCCGGGCCAAAAAGGAACAGCAGGGCCTCACGATTCATTTGAATCTGCAGGATACCCGCGCTTTAGGTGAGATTTTGCAAAACGGGTCGATGCTGAAATCACCGGCACAAGACGTGAAACCGGCACCGAATATGAAACAAAAAAATAAACAAAAAACATATTAGAAAGGAGCATCCCATGAAAACAAAGCAGGATTTTATAAATGGATTGGCCAAAATGAAACGAAATATTTATTATGACGGCCAATTGATCGACCGTACTGACGAGCTTCAAATGGATTGCATCAATACAATAGGGACAACCTATGATGAAGCAGCCAAGCCGGAGAACGCGGATCTCATGACGGCGACATCTCATCTGACCGGGGAAAAAATCAACCGCTTCACCCATATTCACCAGAACACAACCGATTTACACCGCAAGCAGGATATGACGCGCATGCTCTGCCAGAAAGTTGGCGGGTGCATTCAGCGCTGCATGGGCATCGATGGCACGAATGCTGTTTACAACGTTTCGTACGAAGCGGATAAAGTGAGACCCGGCGAAACCAATTATCATGAAAACTTTAAAAAGTGGCTGACCCGGTTCCAGAAAGAAGATTTGATTGCGGCCTGTGCGCAGACGGATACCAAAGGAGACCGGATGCTGCGTCCCGCTGAACAACCTGATCCCGCCGCCTATGTGCGGATCAAGGAAAGACTGAAGGATGGCATTGTTGTTGAAGGATGCAAGCTGCATATCTCTGAAGCCTCAGTATCCGATGAAGTCATCGTTTTACCAACCCGCGCTCTGCGGGCCGACGATAAAGACTATGCTGTGGCGTTTGCGGTACCAGCAGATTGGGACGGAATGACCCAGGTGGTCACCATTCACAATTTTCGCCCCAGAGAACATTACAAACGCGGTTTTATGCCGGGCTACACGGATTCCTACCTGATTTTTGATAACTGTTTTATCCCCTGGGAACGGGTCTTCCTGGCAGGCGAGAATCAGCACGGCGGAGCCTGCGCGCTTCTTTTCGCCCTGTTTCATCGTCATTCCTATTCCGGCTGCAAACCGGCCATCGGCGATGTGATTCTGGGACAAGCGGCGCTGGCAGCTGAGGTCAACGGCATCCACAAGGCGGAGCATGTGCGTGAAAAACTAGCCGAGATCATCATGACTATCGAGTTGGGTTACGCCGCAGGCTACACGGCCTCTGATCTGGGTAAACCAGAGGTTTACATTCCGGGCGTCGGCTTTCTTCCCTTTGGCCCGGGTTCCTATATTCCACATTCTATTTACTGCAATGTTGGCCGGTGCCTGTCCGGCGAAGCGGTCTATCGGGAGGCGGAAATTCTTTGCGATATTTCCGGCGGCGTCACGGCGACTTTCCCCCATGAGAAGGATTTTGCCAATCCAATAACCGGTGAGCCACTTTTGAAATACACCAAACGCAATGCGAAAATGTCCGCTGAAGACCAGGCCCAGTTCTGGCGCTTCCTGGGTGACTATCTGTGCTCAGCCACAGGCGGTATCATGAGTATGGGCAACTACCACGGCGGCGGTTCTCCGATCATGGAACAGATCGCCATCACGACACAGTACGATATCGAGTCCCGTAAGAAGCTGGTGAAATACATTGCCGGCATGAGCGGCGGCGACCGCGAAGCACTGGCGCCCAAACCTAAAAAGTAGCATACTTTTGTCATCGGGCGTCGATCATACAGATAGAAGACGCCCGATGACAAACAGCAATTTTTCGCATACTCTTTTAAAAATGGAAGGCAATTCTTGTAAATAAGGTTGCAATTTTCCAACAAATCATTTTTCCTAATAAAAAAACAAGGAGCATTTACTATGTTTGATATTTCTCAATTTTCATTAAAAGG
>JAKLES010000138.1 GCA_022711575.1 Deltaproteobacteria bacterium
ACCGGTTTGCCGAAGCGCAACTGGTAAAGATGGTCGCACCCTTTCTGCTCGATTCTCGCGCCGCAGGCGGCCTGGGGCTATCAACTGCCGATGTCGGCTGGATCTATGGCACCGTCGGTGTTGTGGCCCTTATGCTGGGCGGGCTTCTGGGTGGTTATGTCATTTATCGCAACGGTTTGAAATTCTGGCTGTGGCCGATGGTGATCATCATGCACGTTCCTGATTTGATTTTTGTCTATCTGTCGCATGTTCAGCCCGAAAGCATCTGGCTGATCGGTTCCGCCGTGGCCGCAGAGCAATTCGGTTACGGCTTCGGCTTTACCGCCTACACGATGTATATGATCATGGTCTCGCAGGGGGAATACAAAACGGTCTTTTATGCCATCGGTACAGGCATTATGGCGCTGGGCATGATGCTGCCCGCCATGTCGAGCGGCTGGATTCAGGAAAAGCTGGGTTACATCCATTTTTACTACTGGATTTTATTGACGACAATTCCCGGGTTCATCGTCACGGCACTGGTGAAGATTGATCCGGAGTATGGTAAGAAGTTTAAAGGCTGAAGGCCAAAGGCTACAAGGATAAAGGTGCAAGGTGGAACAAGCAAAGCAGTTCCACCTTGGTGTGCCAATCTTCCAAGGAAACCTAAAAAAAAGACTCTTTCAGCCGACGAGGAGACAACATTAACGTGTCATCCAAGATAATTAGAACCGCCTTCATATTGGGCGCAGGGCTCGGAACCAGGCTGAGGCCGCTCACAGAATACATGCCTAAACCGCTTTTACCTATCGGCGGCAGGCCGATGATTACTTATGCGATGGAGCATCTGCAGGCCGTTGGCATTCAAAAGTTTATCATCAATACGCATCATTGCCCTGAAAAATACGCCGAGGTCTTCCCAGACGGAAACTGGCAGGGTATCCCAATCACGTTCCGCCATGAGCCGCTACTTCTGGACACGGCGGGCGGCATCAAAAACATCGAGGACTTAATCACACAAGACAAACGTATTCTCGTTTATAATGGCGACATCATCACCAATCTTCCGATTGCACCGCTGATTGACAGGCATTTTGAACTCAAAACTGAAGTCACTCTCGCGCTTCGCAGCCACGGGCCGCTTCTCAATGTCAATATTGACTCCCGTGGGTTTATCTGCGATATGAGAGACCGTTTGCATAACCCAGGTGTTCAGCGCTGTCTTTTTGCCGGCATTTATGTTGTGGAAACAAATTTTCTGCGGCAACTCACCGCGGGAAAGATAGAATCGATTGTTTTGCCGCTGATTGAAAGTATTCAACAAAATCCCCGCTCCGTGGGCGGCATGGTCATTGATGAAGGTTTCTGGTACGATCTCGGAACGATTGAAGAATACAATAAATTGCGCGAGCAATCCTTATGAATAAAGCAATACGAAAATTCTTAAATGATCACCTGAGCGTGGTGGATTTTCAGTATGATCCCATCAAAAAGGGTGGTTCCGACCGCAGCTTTTACCGTGTGCGCCTGCCGGAAGGCAAAACCTTCATCTTCATGGAATACGGAACCGATGTCGAGGAAAACGCCTACTGGGCGGAAATCAACCGCTTTATGACCGAAATCGGCATGCCGGCCCCCCGGATTATTGCTTATGACCACCGGCAGCGTTTTTTGTTACTCGAAGACCTGGGCGAAATTGATTTATATTCGCTACGCTCTCTTCCCTGGCACAAACGGCGGCGCCATTACTTGACGACGCTTTCGGAAATCCACCGACTGCATCGCATCCCATTAGCCGACTTACCAGCCAGTTTAAAACTAACCCAAGGTTATGACAGATCTCTTTACTTATGGGAGCATAATTATTTCCGGGAAAACTTTGTCGAGGCGGTTTGCCAACTCACCTTGTCCGAATCGCTGAAGCGCGCCTGGGCAGAAGAATCAGACGCGCTGATCAACCGTCTGGAAAAAATTTCACCGTGCCTGATCCATCGAGATTTTCAATCCCAGAATATTATGATTAAGAATGACCGGCCTGTTTTCATTGATTTCCAGGGCACGAGGCCCGGCAACCTGTTTTACGATTTGGGGTCGCTGATCTGTGATCCCTATGTAACGTTTAACCCGGACGAAAGACACGAATTGTTTTCTTTTTATTACCGGATTATGGAGCCGGATTACAGCCTTGATCTATTCACTGATTATTTCTGGGAAGGGGCCGCCCAGAGACTCATGCAGGCATTGGGCGCCTATGGTTTTCTGGGGCTCAAAAAGAACAAGCCGGATTTTCTCAAGCATACTGCCAACGGCATCAAGAATTTAGTGACTGCCACTTCCAACACGGGAACCCTGCCGGTTTTGAACGACCTGGCCAGGAATTGCATGAACAAACTTTCATCGAGGTCTCTTTGATTTGCGGTTTGGTAGAAAGCTGGAAAGAGACTGTATGTTTACGAAAAGAAGTCTGTAAATAACCAGAAGAAGAGAAAACATGAAAGACTCTAAAAAACTTGGAATAATACTTTTCATCGTTATAGCTGTATTTATTATACTTTGCCTGTTTGGATACTATGCTTCACGCTAAATGAATACCTGGTATTTGGAGATAGATCTCGCGGCTATTCTTGAGTCAATTTTGACCTTGACTGAGCTGGTTTGGACTCTTCGGACAGGGAACAGGGCGCTATAAGTGTAAAGCTGCTCTGGGTTGATGATCATGCCGCAGCCTGTTTCTGCGCCAGTGAATCGAAGTAAACCATACTTGGCGTC
>JAKLES010000139.1 GCA_022711575.1 Deltaproteobacteria bacterium
ACCGCCCACTTTACCGCTAGTCCTATCTTGATTGATATTGATTCGTCTTTATTGCAGTCAATTTTTGCCGTGAATTGGACTGCACCCGTAAATATGTTTAGTATGTCGAATTTCATAACCCCTCCTAATGTTTATGTATGATATTTCTTGAATCAAATACCGCCTTCAATGCGTTCCGTGATGCCCTCTTTGCGTCCATGCCTAGTTGTTCGCAAATCCAATCCCAGTTGCCGCCGCCAGCTATAAACTCTAGGCTTTCCTGCCACTTTGGAACCTTAAACCGCACGTTGACAATGGCTTGTAGTATCACCCCGCACCACAATTCACGCTCGGCGTTCGGTTCTTTACATTCGTTTAAAACTTCACCCCGTCCGTAAGAGTCAATTCGGGTTTCATCTTTTTTAGTGATTTTTCTCCGTCTCATTATTTCACCCAGCAGAACTGAAAATTCTTTCTCATTCTCCCCCGGCAATCCCCAGCGATGAAACTCCGTGAACACAAGGTGCATTGGTCGGCGGCATCTTTACTTCTCTCCCTAGTTAAAATCTGCTGCCAAACAATAACCCCTTCGCTCATGTGAGGATTGACGTAGCCTTCTGACTTGCACTCCGATAAAACACGCTGAAATTTCTTTAATAATTCGTCAGGGATCTTCTTTCTAAAAACATCCCATTCAGGGGAAGTCTTTTGGTAAGTCGCCAAAAACCTTCCCATTTCTTCCTCGTCCGAACCTAGTATCGAAAACATGATCGTTTCCGGCGATCTTTTAGGTATGACCATTGGAGGGTGGGTGTTTAGCGTAGTAGTCCTGGGCGATTCTATCGGCCTCATCACAGGCGGCCTGATTAATTGCGTCCCGTTCAGTCCGTATTTGCCGTTTAAAGGTTGCATTGCCTGTTCCATTGTTACCACCTCTCGTTTCCCAAGTTCTTATGACTGCTTTCCAATCTTTCATTTTATTCTTGCCGACCATCCATCCGTTTCCGGTGTAATGGTCAACAAAGGTTTGAGGATTGATTGAGTTGTTGCGTTCTTTGCAATAAGTGGAAATTTCTTGAATGGTAGGTTCTTTAAAAACCTTCCTTGGGGATTTCCCTATATGTATATCTTTATCTTTATCTAATTCTTTATCTTTATCTGTCTTGAGGATTTTCGGAGTGACTCCCGAGTGACTCCCGAGTTTACGCCTTGACCATTCGTCTAGTAATTCGGTGAATTTAGGAATAAATATAGTTACTTTGTCATCTTCAATAGTGACGTTCCATTTTCCAGAGTTTGAAATAGTTTGCAAAGGGTTTGTTATGAGTTGTCTGTGAGTTTTATGAAACTTTCGCTTGAGATAGGATAAAGTTACGCATAAGTTCCATGAATCTTCGGAGTGAAATTCCCGAGAGTATATCTCAAGAATACCAAAAAACACCAAATACCCATCAGCCCCATGCTTCTCCATTAACTCAAAAATGAACGGGTCATCTAGGCTGTCTGATATGTGTTTAAACCATTTCATTGTGCTTCCCATCATAAGTAACTGCCACAGCAAGAGCCGCCCACATATCCTTTGAACAGCCCTTTGTTTTCTCTTTCCCTAGCAGGTCAATGAGTGCTTGCCGGATGTTGCTGTCTTTGGCCTTCATGGAATTACACAGGAACATTTTTTCATCTTTGCGGTAGATGAAGTGGTATGGTCTCTTTGCGGCTTCGATCAGGCGGCCTATCCAAACACAGGTCTCGAATACCGTCTTGCCAACGGGCATACCGTAGCAGGCAATCATTTCAATAACCAACTCATCAAAGTCAACGTCGCCCATGTAGCCCATCAATAGGCTGTTATCTAAAATGCGCTTATCAATAATGTCTTTGGTTTCTGTGTCGTACAAGACAAACGCCGATTGCTCACTGCCTGGGTCTATTGCGAGTAAAATCATTTATAATCCCCCTATTCATGCCAATCATAAAAGTCTTTAGAAGCGCAAATTAAGCCCATCAAGAACACGCCGATGAACGCTCCTATGAAAATTCCAACGATAAATCCGATCATAACGACCTCCTTAAATTATTGGACACATTATAGGCACAAACGAAAATTAATAGCAAGTAAAATCTTTTTTAAAATAGTGCTTGCATTTTAATTTAAAGTATGAGCATAATAAGGCCAACAAACCGGAAGCCCTCGGTCACTAAGTTCAGATTCGATTGGCAGCCCATTGGGACATAAGACCTCTCAATCAACGAACACGACCACAAAGAGGCGACAGACCAACGACATCAGGTCTGTACTGTACGGGAAAAGGGCGGATGCAACCCAGTGTTCAAGTTTGAAAAGTGGTGCAAACAGTTTTGAGGTTTGAACAAACCGGAATTTCCGGTCAGTTGAAGCGGCGGCCAGTAACGCCGGAACTATTAATAGAGGCACATGTAGTGTGATTATGGGAACTGCTGGGTTCCCATTAGTTGACGACTTGTTTACAGCTTTTAAGATGCAAAGGGGCGAAAGTTGATTACCATGAATAGAATCTGGATCGCAATTATCATAATGCTGGGAGTCCTGTTTGCCGTGAACTGGTTTTGCTACACTCAACCTTTAGTCATGGACGTTACACAAGCAGAGGCCGACTATATAATTGCTCAACTAAAGGCAAGACGGGCGGGGGATTGCGTTGTCGTCAGGACGGATTACGGCTTTCGTGCAGAGAACCTTAAAACAGGCGAAGTGTATAAAGTGAGGAAATAATGGA
>JAKLES010000014.1 GCA_022711575.1 Deltaproteobacteria bacterium
CACAGCGAAAGAACAGGAGCAAATCATTTTTCTTGATGGTAGTGATATTTGTAGCACTTGTTCGAGAGCGTTCATCCCGATAAGCTTCCTTTACGCTGTCATTAATCGGCGATCTTAAAAATCATTAATCGCAGTTTTTTATTTGTTACTTCCTGATGCATGTTTTTTATCTGATTCAGCCTGCTCATTAAACATTTCAACTTTCAGATAATCAAAAATGGTGAACGATACAACTAACATCGAACGGGAGCTAACTACTCACAAATATTATAGAAGGATGCTATTAGTGGCTGGTATGATAATAATAAAAACTCGCATCAATCGTTACTAAAATCCATCATCGTTAAAACGATATTCGTGCTTCGAAAAGTTATTAGCCTTTGTATAAATCACACTTATTCTGTGTCAAAAGTGACATGTTGAAAATACAAATAATTGGCGTATATTAAATATAACATAGCGCATCGCATTGTCTCCGATTAGAAGTTTTTTCGTCTTAGTTTTAGACCACCTGAGACAATTTAAAGCGTCCAAACGAAACCATCAAAAAGAACTCCTTAGATGTCTGATGAGAAAGGAGGGTGAACACAAAGAATATAAAATCCAGATGTTTAAGGACGAAAGTATTAACAGTGTTAAGAAAAATAGGATTATCTGTTGATTGATGAATGAGGTGAGAATGATGATAGATAAAAAAATTCCAAGAAGAGATTTTTTCAAAATTGCCGGGGCAACGGGTTTTGCCCTGACGCTAACGACCTTTCCCTTTAAAAATCTAAAATCCGCATGGGCCTTTGGTGATCATCCTCAGGAAAAGTTACCCTACCGGATCACCAAAAAAGTTCCACAGGTTTGTGCACGGGCCTGCGAAGCGGACTGCGCTTATAATGTCGTGGTCGGCGTTGACCCCGCCACCGGTCTTGAACGCGCACTGACCCTGGAAGGCCGTCCGGAAGATCCCGTTTCCAACGGAAAGTTTTGCATCAAGGGCATGGGGTTTGTTGATTCCATGTACGATCCGGACCGCTTGATGGTTTCTCTGAAAAGGACCAACAAGACGAAGGGAACCGATGTGGATCCCGGCTGGATCGTCATGAAGACGGAAGATGCGGTCAACGAAATCATCGCCAAAATGAAAACCTACAAACCGGAAGAAATTCTGATGGCGTCGCCGGGCGATCCCTACACCAACCGCCTGTGTCAGTCCATCGGTTGCACCCGGAGCGATCAGCGGACGGAATGTTTCGGCACCCATTACTACATCAACTGCCTGACGCTGACCAATCCGCCGAACAAGTTTTATTCCAGTTGTTATACCCCGAGCCACCATGTGTGCGGTTACGATTACGACACGTGCAAATACCAGGTCTGGTTCGGGTTTGACTCTTTTTCCAAGTGCGGTAAAGCGGGCATGTTGAACCACTGGGCGGCGGGAAAAAGAAACGGAGGCAAGATCGTCATGTTCAATCCGGTTCGCACTCCCATGACGGACAATTTTGCCAGTGAGTATTACGCGATCAAGCCGGGAACGGATCTGGCCGTTGCTTTGGCTATGATTAATCAGATTGTGGCCGGCAAAAAGTACAACAAGGAATTCATGTCCAAATATTCGGACGGAGCGGCTCTGGTTGACGTAGAAAGACAGACCCATCTGAAAACGGCCGACGGTATGTTTCTGGCCTGGTCCACAAAAAACAAAAAAGCCAAACCTATAGATGATTGCGATGATCCGGCGCTTAGCGGTACCTTTACCGTAACGATCGACGGACGGCAAATAAAGGCAAAGCCGGTTCTGCAGCTTTTGGCCGAGGCGACGAAGACCTACACACCCGAATGGGCGGCCAAGATCAGCGAGGTTCCGGCCAAGGCCATCAGCAAGATTGCCCGGGATTTTGCGGCCGCCGCGCCTTATGCGTTGATTCCTACATACAAACGCGATGCGGCGGGTCCGAACTACGCCAACAGCTGGCGGCTCCGCCACGCCATCCAGATTCTGAACGCTCTGGCCGGCTCGATCGACCATGAAGGCGGCATGATCCTTTTGCACGACGTCAAGATTCCTTGGCTCGACGAGATTGCCCCGCCCGTGGCGCCTTATCCCGAGCAGCCGTCCCAGCCGGTGGACTTCCGCAATGAATTTCCGGTCACCGATGACATTTACCGGAAGAAGGATTTTTCAGCGCCGGGTCATTACGGCATGGTGGGTTGGGGGCTCTACAAGACAAATCGCGCGAAGGTTGCATTTTTCAGGAACCCGCACCGCGGTCTGTTTGCCATGATCCATTCCCAAATGTTCGAGGCCGCCTCTCAGAAACTGGAACTTGTCGTGGACTGGAACCTGTATCTGGACGATCTGGGCTACTTCTGCGATTACGTCGTGCCGGCACCCCATCAGTTTGAAGAGGGCAAAATGGACCTGCGTCTTTACTATCCGAAATATCCCTGCATCGTCGGCGGTTCGCCAGTGCAGAAATCGCCGGGCGACCAGATCGGCTGGGGCGGTTTTGCCATGAAGATCGGTCTGGCTCTGGCGCCGAAATACTGGACGACGGATGGAAGCGGCGATCCGGCCAAAAAAATCCCGACAAATCTGAGTGACGTCGCGGTCAAGAAGGCGGGCATCGCCGAAAATGCCTCTGATTTCATGAAGAAGGGCGGTTTATGGATTGATAAAAAAGAGTACAAGAACTACAAGCAGATCGAACAGATCGGCTACGGCAAGCCCAGAGGAAGGGTGAAGATGTACATCAATGAATTTGCCGAAGTCGGCCATAGTCCGCTGCCCGTCTGGTACGCCCGCTGGCATGAATCCACGGGAGACTACAAATTCTCACTGCTCATTACTAGGGCACCCTGGTATATGCACGCCGATCCCAACTTCATCAACAACCCCGTCCTCAAGGAGGTGACGATCCGCAACCACATGGATACGGTATGGATCAATCCCAAGGCGGCGGCAAAACTGGGTCTCAAGGAAGGCGACGGTGTCATCCTCGAGAACGATCCTACCTACATGAAGGATCTGCCCCGGCCGCAGAAAGCCAAGGTGCATCTGACAAAGCGCATCACCAGAACCGACTGCGTCCTGTTGTTCCATGGCATCGGGCACCGGGCCAAGAACCTGAAGGTGGCGGCCAATTTCGGTTACCGGGACGGCGATTTGATTCCGCAGAAGGATCCGGCTATGTTAAAGAAGTTCGATCCGACCGGAATGGGATGGGTTGAAGATGTTTTTATCAGCATTAAGAAGATGTAGTGAGGTGACGAAATGAAAAGATATGCCATTTTACTGGATGAAACATACTGCACGGGATGCAACTCCTGCGCTTACCGGTGCATCCAGGAGTTCAGATACCACGATCAGGCGTCAAAGGGTCTCTTCAGAACCTTTGTCCAAATCAATGACGACGGCCTTTACCAAAAGCGCTGCATGCATTGTCTGGAGCCGGACTGTGTCGAAAACTGTCCGGTGAAAGCCCTGACCAAATCGGAATACGGTCCGGTTCTTTACGATGCAAAAATATGTATCGGTTGTCAGACTTGCGTCCGGGTGTGCAAGTTCCATATCCCCCAGTTTGACGCGGACACGAAGAAGATCGTCAAGTGCAGCATGTGTGCTTACCGGATCAACGATGACAAGAAACCGGCCTGCGTGGAGGTTTGTCCCACCGGAGCGCTGCAATTCGGCGAATATGAAGCGATGAAGAAACTGGCTTCAAAAATGGTCAAAGAGAAGAAACTCAAACTGTATGGCTATGTGGAAAATGGCGGAACACATCTGTTCGTTCTGGCTAAGGAAGATCCTGTCAAGTTCGGCTATCCGAAGGTGGCAAAGAAAGCCCTCAAAGGCAAAGCGTCTCTGGATGGCGAACTGGGCGTGCCGGCTCTTGCGGCGCTGGCGGTTGTGGGATTTAAAAAATACAGCGAAAGACGGTCATGCATCGAGGCGGAGGCGAAAAAAACAAAAGAGTAGTTCATAATTGGTAGCGTTCTTCGGGCAGAGTCGTAAGGCTCTGCCCGGTGCGCTAAAATTTTTATCACGGATAAATTATACAGATCCCCCCTCTTTCCCCGGGGTATAAAATAACGGTGACATAAGGAAAACTCATGAGTAGAGGAGATGAAAACATCATCAAACTGCAATCCAACGCAGCCATCTATAATCTTCTGGCGCAAGCTTTCAACTACCCGGACACAGATCTGATCGATAGCCTGTGCCGGGGAGGGTTCACCACGATACTACATGATGCCCTTACTAACCTGAACCTTGCAGGATCGCTTGCTACCGAATTAGCCGACCTTAAAAAAATGTACGTAGGTCCCGATAAGGTCAAGGAGGCACTCCTTCTGGAATTAGAAAAAGACTATACGCACATGTTCTTTTCTTCAAAACCGCGCCTGGTCTATCTTTTTGAATCCGTTTATAAAGAGGGCAAGCTCCTTCAGGATTCAACCTTCGAGATCGCCAGACTTTACTATGACGCGGGCCTTAATCTGGTCGATGATTTTAAACTGCCCCCGGATCATATCGCCGTGGAATTTGAATTCATGGCGTATTTATATTTCAATGAAATCGAAGCCATCAATAAGGACCACCATGAAAATGTGAAATACGCACAAATGCTTCAGAAAGAAGTCATGGAAAAGCACCTGGGCGCATTTGGAGGTACCCTTGCTAGAAAAGTATCCGAACACGCAAGAACAGTATTTTATCAATGCATAGCCCGAATAATCATCCCCCTCCTTGCCGGGAACACTCCCAGAGCGTCTTCATAAGCTGAGGGGGTACCTCATCTATCTTGAACTATTCAAAGAGATCACGATGGTAAGAATCCAGAATCATGGACGGATAAAAACCCTGGCTTTTGCTGCCATCGCCGCATGTCTTTTTGTCGCATGGACATTCATTCTCCCCTACCAGAACTGGGCCATTGCTGCCAATGAAGACAAAGCCGCCGCACAGAAAGCTTTTAACGCGGCCAGCGAAGTCCTGTTTCATCCCCGCTGCATGAATTGTCACCCGTCTGGGGATGCACCAATGATTCGGGACGACTCACAGCCCCATATGTTCAACGTCATGCGCGGGTCCCAGGGCAAGGGAGTCGGGGGACTGAAATGCACACTGTGCCACCGGGATGCAAACCAGCCTGAAGGGCCTCCCGGTTTGGCCAATTGGCATATGCCTCCAGAGAACATGCCCATGGTTTTCCAAGGCCGTACTCCTGGGGGGGCTGTGTCATCAGTTGAAAGACCCGAAACAAAACGGGGGCAGAACGGGGGAACAGGTGATCGATCATATCGACAAGGACTCCCTGGTTCTGTGGGGCTGAAACCCCGGCACGGGGCGGACGGTCCCGAAGATGAGTCACAATGAGTTTTCGGAGAAGATGCATGAGTGGGGGAAAAAAGGAGCCGCCTGCCCCGAATAAGGGGTGATGTTAAAAAAAAATTATCTTGATCATCTTTGGGCATATGGAAAATGCCCGAGATGGGCAGTCTGTTCAGCCAGAGTATCGCCAGCCTCAGAAAGGTCTTTCGTAAAACGGATGAAGCTGACTTTCAAATGGTTATCATTGCACCTAAGTGAAACAGCCAAGTGTGACTTGGTAGGTGGATGATGCAAGACGTGACCATTTTCGAAAATTAAGACAGCGATGATGGATTTATCCCGTGATGTGCTTTCTGAAGTCAAAGAAACATCAACCTCAACAAAGATGCTAGTTTCAATCCGTTATCAATGGCTATGTATTTTCCTTTCAAAATAAATGAATAGTGCTATAATGATGATCGACTCATCGGAAAAAGCGAAGTTTGTATACCAACTATTATATTTTTTAAGACAAAATCAAAAGAGGGTTATCATCATGAAAAAGGAAATAGTTTTAATTCACACGTTTTTGGTTATTGCCATCACAACAGCAATAATTCTTGGGGTTTATAGTTTTGCCGCTGCTCATTGCGACACTTTAGATGGGCCCGTCATTCAGGATGCCCGGAAGGCCCTGGAAACCAAAGATGTCACACCCGTCCTCAAGTGGGTAAAACGGAAGGATGAAAAGATTGTTCGTGCGAAATTTGCCAAAGCACTCAGCGCCAAGGGAAAGAAAAATGCGGGTGCGGCAGAAAATCAGTTCTTTGCAACCCTTGTCAAGATTCATCGAGCTGGCGAGGGAGCACCCTTTACCGGACTGAAACCGGCAGGTGAAGTAGAACCCGCCATTGCCGAAGCGGATAAAGCCCTGGCAAGCGGCTCTGCTGATGCACTGGTAAAACTGGTCACCGACGATGTTGCCGGTGGTATTAGGACTCGTTACGAACATGCAGCGGCTACTTACAAGCACAAGGATGAGAGTGTCGAACAGGGACGGGAGTTTGTAGAAGCTTATGTAGCATTCACTCATTATGTGGAACGGATTCATCTGGATGCAACAGCCAAAGGATCGCATGATGAACACTCTAAAGGTCCTAAACATCCCGCTGCCAAGCATCATGCATCTGATGTTCACAAGCACTGAAATTTAACAATATAATGAGGAGTAAGAAAATGAAACCACGTGGACTTTTGATGATAGAGCATCGATTAATTGAAAAGGTATTAAGTGTTGCAAAACAAAAAGCCATATCAATGACTGATATGGACTATAATCCGATATTCATCGAAACAATTGTCGATTTTATCAAAACATATGCGGATAGGACTCATCATGGGAAAGAAGAAGATATATTGTTTTTAGAATTAGCAAAGAAAAAGCTTGATGCCGACAATCTACGAATAATGGATGAATTAATAGATGAACATAAACAAACAAGAGCTAAAGTAAAGGAAGTAATTGAGCTTAATGAAAAATATAAAGGCGGTGACCGAAAGGTTGTTCCTATGATAGTTGACGGAATAGTATGGTTAGCGGGATTTTATCCGGTCCATATTAAAAAAGAAGATGCTGTATTCTTTCCAAATACAGAAAAATATTTTGATACATCAGAGTTGGATAACTTGTTAAACAATTTTTATGAGTTTGATCGAAATATGATTCATGAAAAATACCAAAATGTATATAAAGCAATCAGCAGGTAAAAGGAGTATAAAATGAAAATAACACGTGTATCAGAAGAAATGTCGTTCAAAAATCCTCACAAGATACAGGCAAAAAAGATTTTCGAATCACCGGATGCGACTGTTGTGCACATGACTTTAAATCCAGGCGAAAGTCTTATATCACATGTCACACCGGTAGATGTCTTTTTTTATGTTCTTGCCGGTGAACCTACAATTGAAATAGGAAATGAAAGGGAGAAGGTTTCCGCTGATTCAATTGTTGAAAGCCCGGCTGATATTCCGCACTGTGTGCATAATGAGTCTGAAACTACGGCAAAATTTCTGGTGGTGAAACTTTCAAAATCAAAATGACAATTTCATGACCGCCTTCTCCTAATCTGCGCGGTAAATTTGCAGTAGAAAGCCTATAAAAACAATGTAAGCAGACAGGCATTAAAAACGCCCGTCGCTTCATTTTATGTGGGGTATGTTGTATTGATTGCTTGAAAACGGCCAACATTGATTCAAAAAGGCGCTTGATGGCCATCAGTAGACTGAATAAATTATTTGGCGTCGGTCCGATAGGGATGTCCATCAGCCTTGTGTTGTTGGCGATAGCTGTTTGGGTGGATCGCGTATTGGGACATTCAGCAATATTAACAAATCCGACACCATTAAAAGCTGTTGGTGTGGCACTAGTCATCATCGGATTGGGGCTATCTTTCTGGAGCTTTTGGACATTGCGAAATTGGTGGGCCAAAGACGAACTCTGCACAATGGGTCCTTTCAAGTGGTTCCGCCACCCGATGTATGCCGCTTGGATTACCTTTATAATACCAGCTGTGGCTTTGTATCTCAATTCCTGGATTATCTTGCTCTTTGCTGTCTTGATACATCAGGTCTGGCACCAGCTTGTCATTCAGGAAGAGAAAATGATGCTCGAGATCTTCCCAGAAGAATATCGTTTATATTCGACCCGAACGGGAAGGTTTTTCCCTCGGACACGGAATCGTTAACGACCAATGTTACAATTGAGGAAAATCTCATGACAACAGACCAAAACAAGTCCATCATACGCATCTTCTTGGAGAAATTGGACGAGAACATATCTGCAATTGAAGAATTTTTCATCCCCGATTGCCCGGCACACCTTCCCGGCATGTCTGATCCCACCGACCGTGAAGGATTTCGGCAATTTGTTGCGATGCTTTATACCGCCTTCCCGGACCTGCATCATGTGGTTAAGGAGCAGATAGCCGAAAATGACAAAGTGGCGAGCATCATCAATGTATATGGCACTCACAAGGGCGACTTCCAGGGCATTGCCCCAACAGGAAGACAGGTCATGTTTGAAGATTTCATGATCACGCGCATCCAGGGAGGTAAGGTTGTAGAATTGTGGGCTCAGTTTGATGCCTTGAGATTGCTGCAGCAACTTGGTGTTTTTCAGTTACAAATGTAAAGTAAGGGCTGATAACGAGCATGTTAGAAAACCAATGAGTTGGGAGCATAGACTGATCGAAAAATAGAAGGAGGATTACCATGAATTTATTTACCGCAAGTGAAGTCGTTGAGTTCGCTGAACGGATACACGAGAACGGGGCAAATTTCTACCGATATGCAATCCAGCTTGTGCAGAATCAGGAAGCAAAAGACCTATTTGCTGAACTTGCTGAAGAAGAGGGAAAGTATCATAATACGCTGGGAAAGATCTTTGCAGGTATGGAGAAATCAATACCGGAAGAAACATATGTCGGCGAGTATGCGCAATACCTTCGGAATTACATAGACAACAACATCGTCTTCACCCAGCAAGCCATAAATGACGATTTGGCAGCAGTTAAGGACGCCTGTTCTGCCATAGATTTTGCTGCCCGCCGAGAGCTCGATTCCATCTCTTACTACGAAAACATCAAACGTCTCGTACCGAAGATCCAGCATGAGTCCATTGACCATCTCATCGCTGAAGAGAGGGATCACTTCGTTCGCCTTACAAATCTGAAAAAGTGTATGCTGTAAATCATTTCAAAACAGGGAGGAGGTGTTCATAAATCCCGGCATCATGCTCATTCAGGCAAAAGAGTAACTTTAGCAGGTTTCTATTTGGCAATAAATAAACTTTAAATGCCAACTTACAGGTCCCTATCCGGCAACTTTATTTATGCCGGTGTTTCAGGCTGACATGGCAAATCGGTGAATCCTCTGTTTTGTAAATCCTGAGCATTCGGGATGCCGCTGCGGCCGCCCAGTTGCTCGCTGACTCGCGCCGCCGCCCACGCGCCCAGATCGAGAGATTTTTCAGCATGCCACCCTTGAAGCATTCCATACGTTAATCCCGCATGAAAGACATCGCCACAGCCGGTGGTGTCGATGGCGTTTGCCAGGTAGGCGCCTTTGTGAATGAATCGTCCGTCAATCAAAGCCATATAGCCTTTCGCGCCCAGCGTGACGCCTGTGAAGCGGACGCCCATACCGGCCAGTCTGCGGCAGGTCTCTTCCGGTGTTTCGGCAAACGCGCGGGAAAACACCTCGGAGGCCACAACGCAGTCGCTTAACCGGATAAGTTCGAGCATACCGTCGCGCAGGGTTCCAGCATCCAGGACAACCGGGATGCCTGCACGCCTAGCTTTCCGGCAGGCATAAACGGAAGCCTCCGGGAACAAACCGTCAAGATGCAATACCTTGCTTTTCAGCAGGATGCCGGCGTCGATTTCTTCCGGTTGCAGAGGGCGGCCGGTCGGCCGCTGCCAGAAAATCGTCCGACGGGCTGATGAGGGCTCGCTCACAATGAACGCGAACTGTGATGATTTGCCGGCGCGGATCTGAATGCCTGTCGCATCAATGCCTTCCTCGCGCAGGGCTGCCAGAATGGATGTGCCGGAATCATCATCACCTACCACGCCCGCCATATGGCTGTGGATTCCCCAGCGTTTCAGCGCAACCAGGGCCGTTGCCACCGGCCCGCCGCACTGGATGAGCAGATTGGAAAATTCACATTTGACGTCCGGCGGGGGATAGGCAGGTATCAGGCCGATATAATCAAGCGAGCACTGGCCGATGCCAAAAACAAGCGGATTGGGTTTCAAGCGGTGAACTCCTTTGTGGTAGTTTCTTTTTGTGTTATCAATAACATGCTCACGTCCAAAAGTAAAAGTGAATATCAGAAACTAGAACAAGGGGTTGCAACCCCTTGTTCTCTCAGTGAGACACAAGCAAACACTGCTTCGTGGTAACCACTTGTTCTCAAAAAAATATTGATAAGTCTTTCCATTGGTTATATTAATAACTCTGCAACAAGCTCTAAAAATCTTTCTACCTGAAAATTAAGGAACTGACCCATGCCCGCTCCGCAGCTTATTATTGGCCTGATTGAACGGTTTGAGCGAAACTTGGATGCCTACAAATCCGGCGCCTACAACGAAACGCAGGTGCGCCGGGAGTTTATCGATCCTTTCTTTGAAGCTTTGGGCTGGGATGTCAACAACACGGCGGGACATGCCGAAGCCTACAAGGATGTCATTCATGAAGACGCGGTAAAAGTCAGCGGCGTCACCAAAGCGCCGGACTATTCCTTCCGCATCGGCGGACAACGCAAATTTTTTGTCGAAGCCAAGAAACCATCTGTCAACATCAAGGACGAACCGTCGCCCGCCTTTCAGGTGCGCCGCTACGCCTGGTCGGCCAAACTGCCGCTTTCTATCGTAACCGACTTCGAAGAACTTGCTGTTTACGACTGCCGCATCAAACCGGATCAACAGGACAAGGCCGACAAGGCGCGCATCATTTATTATGATTATCGCCAATACGCCGACAAGTGGGATGAAATCGCCGCTGTTTTTTCCAAAGATGCGATTCTCAAAGGCTCGTTTGATAAATATGCCGAATCCAGCAAGGCCAAGCGCGGCACGTCCGAAGTGGATAACGCCTTTCTGACGGAAATCGAAAGCTGGCGCGACACGCTGGCCAAAAACATCGCCCTGCGCAACACATTGAGCGTGCGCGAACTCAACGACGCCGTCCAGCGCACCATCGACCGCGTCATCTTTCTGCGTATTGCCGAAGACCGCGGTATTGAAGACTATGGCAGCCTGCGCGCTTTATGCAACGGCAGCAACATCTACGAAAGATTGCAGGAACTTTTCTACAAAGCCGACGACCGTTACAACTCCGGCCTGTTTCATTTCCGCAGCGAAAAAGATCAGGCCGAACCGCCCGACAGCCTGACGCCCGGACTGATGATTGACGACAAATCGCTCAAGGACATTCTCAAGCGGCTTTACTATCCCGATTCGCCTTACGAATTTTCCGTTCTGCCCGCCGACATTCTGGGGCAGGTTTACGAACAATTCCTGGGCAAGGTTATCCGCCTGACCAGCGACCACCGCGCCGTGGTGGAAGACAAGCCCGAGGTTAAAAAAGCGGGCGGCGTTTTCTACACGCCGACTTACATTGTGGATTACATCGTCAAGAATACCGTGGGCAAACTTCTGGAAGATAAGACGCCGAAGGCGGCGGAGAAGTTGCGCATCCTCGATCCCGCCTGCGGCTCCGGTTCGTTTCTGCTGGGCGCTTATCAGAATCTTCTCGACTGGCACTTGCAGTGGTACACCGAAAACGATCCCGAAAAACACGCCAAGGCCAAAAAGCCGATACTGTATAAAGGAAACGGCGGCGCGTGGCATCTGACTACCGCCGAGCGTAAGAGAATTCTGCTCAACAACATCTACGGCGTGGACATTGATATTCAGGCCGTGGAAGTTACCAAACTCTCGCTGTTGCTTAAAGTGCTGGAAGACGAAACCGCCGATACGCTCAATCGGCAGAGGATGCTTTTTCATGAGCGCGCCCTGCCGGATTTAGGGAACAACATCAAATGCGGCAACTCGCTTATCGGGCCGGATTTCTACGACGGCAAACAGATGACCTTGCTCGATACTGAAGAAATGCAGCGAATTAATGTCTTCGACTGGCAGGCGGAGTTTCCGGAAATCTTCAAAGCCGGCGGCTTCGATGCCGTGATCGGCAACCCGCCGTACGGGGCTTATTTTAATGAAAATGAAAAAAATTACATAAAAGAAAAATTTCAGACATATAAATATCGTTTCGATAGCTATATTTATTTTATTGAGAAAGCAATTTCTATAACAAAGAATTTAGGTTACGCTTCTTTTATCACACCAGAACTGTGGCTTAAGTTAGAAAATTGTGATTTATTACGACGTCACATAGCTGATAATATAAGTCTAAATATAATTAGATTTTATGGAGAAAATGTTTTTGCAAAAGCGGTTGTGAATACAATAGTTTTTGTTTTGCAAAAGAAAAAGCAACAAGAAAATATTAATATTGAATCTTTATCCACATTTTGGTCGTTGCCGGATAAGCAATGGAAAACGCACCCTGATTTGTCTATTGAATATCGAATAACACCAGAGAAGCAATCAATAATCGTTAAAATTAATAATTCTAAATCAAAACCTTTGAAAGATTATGGCGAAATAATTCAAGGCATAACACCCTATGACAGATATCGTGGACAGTCCTCTGAAATAATAAAAAAACGAGCATATCATTTTAAAGAAAAGAAAGATGCTGATTGTGGAAAATGGTTGGAAGGAAAAGATGTTGGACGTTATTCAATGAAATGGTCGGGTGAATGGCTAAAATATGGACCTTGGTTAGCCGCTCCTCGTGATCCAGTATTCTTTAACGGGCCTAGATTACTTTTCAGAGAAGTGCCAGGTGCAAATAAAAGGATACAAGCAACATTTGTTGAAATGACATTTTATCATGGTCATAGCATTACGCCATTTAAGCCGATGGA
The DNA here is from genome assembly GCA_022711575.1 of Deltaproteobacteria bacterium. Taxonomy (GTDB): domain Bacteria; phylum Desulfobacterota; class Syntrophia; order Syntrophales; family Smithellaceae; genus UBA8904. The sequence goes on from JAKLES010000014.1 coordinate 12,861, forward strand.
AAACGATTCTTCTATAAATACTTTATATTTATTAGGTGTTGTTAACTCAAGGTTAATAAGTTGGTTTGGCGGTATTATTTTGCCCAATTTTGGAAAAGAAGTGTTTCCAAAGCTTAATCCTCAAGATATAAAACAAATACCAATACACAATATCGATTTCCAAATTAAAGATGACAAAACCCATCATGACCAAATGGTGCAACTCGTCGAACAAATGCTGTCACTGAACAAACAACTGGCCGAAGCCAAAACCGGCCACGAACAAACGCTGCTCCAGCGCCAGATTGACGTAACCGATAAGCAAATCGACAAACTGGTTTATGAACTCTACGACCTGACGGAAGAAGAGATAAAGATAGTCGAAGTGAAGGGGCAATTCCCTCCTTTTCTAAAGGAGGGTTAGGGAGGATTTTTTGTTTTTCAAATCCCCCTCAATCCCCCTTTAGGAAAGGGGGCTGCGTACTTGGCGTACTTAGTGATCGCTCCCTACACGTCGCTGAATCTTCGGTATGAAGAACAGTAAAGAATAATGAAGAGGGATGCTAAAAGTATGATGACTGTAAAAAAGATATTTTCGGAACTTAAAACGATTCCGGTGACAACATCATGGTATCTCACGGAAATAAGCGAGACAAAAGGCAGGCAACAGCTTTATACAAAACAATCGCCGCAGAAATTGAAATCTCTCAAGGAACATGCGCTTATTGAAAGCGCAGTTTCATCCAATCGTATTGAAGGGGTTGAGGTGGATAATAAACGTGTGGGCACTGTCATTTTTGGCAAATCGCTTCTTCATGATCGTTCTGAGGAAGAAGTCAGAGGTTACCGAAACGCGCTCGAACTCATTCATGACAGCGGAGCGAAATTGTCCGTAACGCAGGACAATATCAAAAAATTGCACGCACTGACACGCGGTGAAATATGGGATGCAGGAAAATATAAAGAAAAAGACAGCGACATCATCGAGAAACACAGGAACGGGAAAACCACCGTAAGATTCAAAACTGTTCCGGCGCAAGAAACTACGTCTTACATGAGGCAATTAGTGGGAGATTGGAAAGACTGCTTGAAAACACCAAATGTTTCTCCCTTATTGGCAATAGCGGCATTTAATCTTGATTTCCTGTGTATTCATCCCTTCCGTGACGGAAATGGCAGGGTATCAAGACTTTTATTACTACTCCAGTGTTATCATCTGGGAATTGAGGTTGGCAGATTTATAAGTCTTGAGAGGATCATCGAGCACAATAAGGAAAGGTACTATGAAACATTAAAGCTCAGTTCAGCAGGCTGGCATGAAGGGAAACATGATCCGTGGCACTATATCAATTATATTTGTTTTGTTCTCAGGAGCGCTTATCGGGAATTTGAAGAAAGTCTGGAAAGGTTGCCGCAACCCCGTGGCGAAAAAACTGTTATGATTCACGACGCGATCAGGGGCTATGCAGGCATGTTCAGTGTAGCTGATATACTGCGAAAATGTCCCGGTATCAGTGTAGATCTGGTTCGTAAGACTTTGAAGGATATGCAGACCGAAAAGATTATTGAGTGTACGGGACGCGGACGCGACGCAAAATGGCAAAAAATCAAATTAGGTAATAAGAATTAAATTAGGTAATAAATTAGGTAATAACTGGATAAAGGACTCTACGACCTGGCGTCGGATGAGATCGCCATCGTGGAATGGCCAAGCTTAGCATAGACTCATAGAACAAGGGGTTGCAACCTCTTGTTTTCCAAAAGAGATCGCTATTGCAGAAAAAGAATAAGGAAGAAATAATGGCTGAAAATTATCTAATCGTCTTATTAGATCATCAGGGACATCTTGCTTGTCAGCTCTTCATTATGATATGAAATAACGAATATTAACACGGAATCAATAATAAATCGGGGAGGTATGAATAAAATGCTTACAATCATTGCAAAGATACCTGTTAAAGAGGGTAAAATGGAGGAAGCCCTGGCTGCCTTTCAAGTTTTAATGTCCAAGGTGGCTTCGGAAGAGGGTACGGTTCTATATTCCCTCAATCAAGACAAAGCCATTCCCAATATGCTGGTAGTGGTCGAACAATATAAAGATAAAGCCGCTCTGGAATTTCATTCTTCAACACAACACTTCAAGGATTTTTTTGAAGCCAGCGACGCCTTTATCGGCGGGCAACCGGAAATGTCGGTCATGAAAGAAATCCAGAGAGTCTGATAACCCTATCAGCAAATGGCAGGACAGTGACAGACGCTGTCCAAATTGCGCCGGACTGCTGTTCGAACGGGTAAGGAGAAAATTATGTTCAAGACCAGAATGACGCAAATGTTCGGCATTGAGCATCCCATCATGCTGGCCGGAATGAACTGGATCACGGAACCTAAACTGGTTGCGGCCGTATGCAACGTCGGCGGTCTGGGTCTTTTGGCTATTGCACGCTGCAACCCGAAAGAAACGCGGGAAAATATCCGACAGATTCGTCAAATGACGGATAAACCCTTCGGCGTCAATCAGATTCTGGTCGGGCCGGGAGCGAAGGAAAATATTGCCGTCGCCATCGAAGAAAAAGTTCCTATTATCAATTATTCGCTGGGGAAACCCTGGTTTGTGAGCGACGTGCACGCATACGGCGGCAAAGTCGTCGGCACTATTGCCATTGCCAAGCATGCGGCCAAGGCCGTGCAGTTGGGCTGCGACGCGCTGGTTATTACCGGCCATGAGGCAGCGGCGCACGGCGCGGCGGTTACGTCTATGGTGTTGATTCCCATCGTTGCCTCGATGGTCAAAGTGCCTCTGATTGCCGCAGGCGGGTTCTACGACGGACGGGGTCTTGCCGCCGCCCTGGCTTTAGGCGCGGACGGCATCTCCATGGGCAGCCGTTTCATGGTGGTCAAGGAAAGCATGGTGCATGACAACTTTAAGCAATTGTGCATCGAGGCTACCGAGCAGGATACCCTCTATGGTAACGTATTTGACGGTATGGACGGCCGGGTGCTGAAAACCAAAGAAGCCGAAGCCATGATGAAGCGCGGTTTCCCGATGGTGGATGCCATCAAAGGCGCTCTCCTGGTCAAGCGCCTGATGCAACTGTCCTTTGCCAAATTTGTCGGGATCAGCATTGAAATGCTCAGGGCCGAGGAAGGGCATCCCCTGATGGTGCTGGCTCGCCAGGCGGTGGGTAATATGAAACACCTCAAAGCCCTTAATGAAGGCGATGTCGAAGGCGGCATCCTTTTCGCCGGACAGTGCTGCGGAGGCATTACCGACAATCCCACCGCCAGGGAACTGATCGACCGCGTCATTCATGAGGCTGAAGCAACGCTGGCAAAATTGAACAGTTTCAAAATCTAAAAATATTTTTGATGTCGGGCGACACGCAATAAAGTGCGGGGCCGTCTTGGTGTAAATATGAATCTCTTTTTGATTCGTCATGGTGAAACGACCTGGAATAAAGAAGGTCGGATTCAAGGGACAAGCGATATCGAATTAAGCGAGGCAGGCATAGAACAGGCCCGGAGACTGGCTTTGTCTCTGAAAGGTTCCGATATTGGCGCCATTCATGCCAGTCCGCTGAAAAGGGCCTATAAGACCGCTGAAATTATCAACAGCTTTCATGGGGGAACGATAGAAGTTCATCCAGAACTCATGGAGATGGATCAGGGAGATTTTGAAGGTCTGTCTTTTAAAGAGCTGATGGCCCGCGAAAAAGAATTTCTCCACCGGTGGGTTGCCGATCCGGCATCCGTCAGAATGCCGTCTGGAGAATCTCTGGCCGACTTGCAGACGCGGGCCTGGCAGCCTATTGAAAAGATTATCACCGGCGGGCAAAACGCGTTGGTGGTTGCTCATAATTTTACCATTGCTGCGATTCTGTGCCGCCTGCGAAAGATCAGTCTTTCCGAATTTCGCACCACGTGCGTGGATACCGCTTCCAAGACATTGATCAGTTTCCGTGAGGGTGAGGCGCATATTGAGTGGATCAATGACCGCAGTCATTTGAATGCGCCTGATCTTTAAAACCAGGAGAGATGGTTTTTAAACGAACAGTTGGCCTTCCTATTGCATGAGAATCCAGGCCGCAAACTTTAGGGAGGATCAATATTAAAAGCACGGCAGAAATGGTCAACTTTGAGGTCTGACTTGCAGACAAGACTCGCAGCTGAAGTCGGCAAATGACGCCATTTTTTTTATTGACATACAGGAATAATTCCCCTACGATCGCTAACACAAAAGGGAGTTCTTATCCAAAATTAAAAGGAGGTTAATGTATGAATCGATCATTTTTATGGAAAAGTCTGGTTGTCGTTTGTTGTGCAATAATTGCTTTTGCTGTAAGCGCAGGATCTGTAATCGCCGCTTCAGTTGGTCAGGAGGTATCTAATCCTCAAATTCGGGATGCTCATGACAACCCTGCAACCATTCCAGATTTTGGCACTCACGTGATTGCGCTAACCTATGCAGACTCAAGTGTGTCTGATTTAGGTGACCCGTTGAACGACGCGATGAAGGCCAAAAATTACAACAAGGCTGTGTACAGAGGACTGGGAGTTGCCAATATGAAGGACTCCACTGCACCCAACTTCCTTATTCGAAAAATAGTCCAGAGTAAGATCGAAAAATATAAAAGTACAATCCTGACCGATGTTGATCTGACTCTCGCTAAAACTTGGGGGCTCGGCAACGTGAAAGGTAAGTCGGTGTTTGTGTTGATCGGCAAAGACAAAAAAATCAAATATTTAAGGTACACTGATAAAAATAACCCATGGACCAAAACAGAGATAGACACTGTTCTTAAAACGGTGGATGATTTAGTTGCGAAGTAATGGCATAAGTGTCATCCAGACAAGACGTACAACATAAATTTAATGCTATGAGAAACTTAAACCCTCAGCCGCCTTTATTTGGCGGCTGAGGGTTCTTTTTGTAAGTATCATTCATCGCTACGGTACGAATGAAACAATTTTCCGGGATTAAGCAGGTTCTCCGGATCCAGCAATGCCTTGAGTCGTTTCATAAGGGCAAGGCTTCCCCCATGTTCCGCCTGCATGAAGCGGCTTTTACCGATGCCGATGCCATGCTCACCGGTGCAGGTGCCTTCAAATTCCAATGCCTTCATCACAATGTTGTGGC
>JAKLES010000140.1 GCA_022711575.1 Deltaproteobacteria bacterium
ACCGGACGCAGAATTCCTCCCCGTTGTCATCAATCATTTTATACGACCGCCAGCCATTGTCTGGATTTTGCTGTATTATCAGACGGTTACAGCGTTCACACAGGAAATACCGGAAATCACCCCAGGATGTATCCGTCAATTTATCCAGGCAGCTGCCGGAATACCTCTCCGATTCATCGTCATTTTGATCATGCACGGCAATGGTCCGCGGCTGATCGGCCCATGGGCTGTCATAGACCTTCAGGATCTGCTTGCTTTCGCCCTTGTGGAAGCGTTCCCCGCACTCATGGCATTCCGTTGTCCGCTTGTATGGTTTTTTATTATCGTGAGCAATTCCCATCATGGTTCAATCCCCCTTATTAAGTTATGGTTATCGTTAAGTTATTAGTTAATATCATTCCATCTCCGGCGTCTCAAAAACGCATTCCTGAGTCTCATAATCAAATCTATAATACGCGCCAGGATGACTTTCCTCGAACTTTCGCACCTTGGCCGATGATCCGTCAGTCAATTTCAGCATCGTGCCCTGGCTGCCCATGCGGATGGCAACCCGGAACCGTTTAATCTCCTTCCATGCCTTGACGAATTCAAACCTGTTGATATCCGTGACCACTTCCCCGCGCTCATGTGACCAGCGCGGCTTCTCAGTAGGATGATCCCCTGTCATCGCCGGCGTAAATATCGGCCCGGCGCCAGGATCTGACAAATTAACATTATTCCAGATCTGCACGCCCCCGCGCGTGGCAATCCAGCTTTCAAACTTCTCCCGGGCCCCGGGCGCCAGCACTCTTATCTTTAACCTGTCAGTCATTACAGCACCCCACTTTCATTCTTTTCTTTGACAATTTGTCCGCATTCCTCACAACATCCTGATATCGAAGCGGCCTCGCAATTCCTGCAAATATCATTGCCATTTTCCGGGACGCCCGCCCATTCCAAAAGCACAACATCCCCCGGCTCGATATACTCAGCCAGTGACTGCAGCTCGACAATTTCGCCGTAGCTAATCCGCTCGGCCTTAATTTCCCCGCGCAGATATTCCAGCCGCACCTTGATCTGATCGTTTGCCATTACAGCACCTCCTTTGCCTTATCCAGGCGCCTCTGCTGCTCTTCGACCGGCAGACTGTCAAAGTCATCCGGGAAGTCAATCCCCGGGATGGTCGACAGCATTCTTTTATCCCAGTTGGCGCGCTCCTCAGGATTGTCAGTCAACAGGGCCCCGACTGCACAGACCATTTTGACCGGGTCAAATTTCTTGGCCTCGATCCCTCGCGCGCGCGCATCTACTTCATCGCAATACTGCTTAATCAGCGGATTAATTTCCTGCCCCTTTTTCTGCTGGGCCCGGGTGCGGTTATCGAACGCGGCATTGATTGCCTGATGGATGACAGATTGAAACTCGTACGCCTCCCAGGTCCTGTTGTAGTAGCACGCCTTGGTTTTCGCAATTACGTTGTAATCCTTAGTCAGCTCGCATAGATGTCTGAAACCATACCGCGTTTTTTCACTCCTGCAATTTACTTGATACCCTTCACCAAAACTGTAAGTCTTCATTTTCATTCTCCTTTATAGCCTCCCCTTATTATCTTGCAAATTTGTTTATAATTTCGAACGCCGCGTTGTGTTTTTCACGGAATTCCTTGCCAAAAACAGACGCGCTGGTGACCATGACCGGCTTTCCATCGCTTGGGATAAAAGACAAAAAAGTCACCTTGTTTCCGCTAAACGGAGACCGTGCTTCCTGGATCTTGCAACCGTATCCAGCAGCTTTTAGATCTGCTCGCAATTGCTTTTTCTGTTCATTGGTATAGATCATAATTTCATCCCCTTATTAATTTACGGTTTAACAGTGGTTAACAATTTCGCTCGAGATCTGCTCAATGGTCAGAGCATAGGCCAGCAAATCATCCAGCACCAGCCCCTCGCGTTCCAGCCGGCGGATCCTGTTGATCGCGCGTTTAGTGGCGTTGAACTTGCCGCAAATCGGCCATAGTCCAGAATCATCCTGGGCCAGAAACAACCTGTTGACATCGCGCCGGTCCCGTGACATTGCCGCTATTTCCTCACCTGTTAAGTATTCCATTATTTTACTCCCTTCTTGCCGTCCAGTTTTAACAACATGGTTTTCAGTTCATCGTATTCAGCTTGATATTTATCGACCATTTCTTTAGATACATAACTTGACTCGGCCGGGGTTGGCGGCCCCGGCTGGTGGGGTTATTTATTTAATCTGTTAAATAAAAAATCAATTTCGCGCGTTCTACTCATTTCGACATATTCTCTAAAATCTTCTTGCGTTTCAAATTCGAGCGTCTTTCTGTATGTGTTCAAAAAATTTGCGTCTTTTTGCGCTTGCGAAACTTCCGTTGATGTTGAGTGAAATTTATTGCGTGTATCAATGATTTCCAACGCGCGTTTAATACGCGCCGCCGTCCATTTAGTGGTCGGCCTTCCCCCCAACTTCCCGTTTTCCCGGCTTGATGCTGCTTTTTTGGCGGATTTGATGGAGCCCAGGGCGGCGGCGGCTTTCGATGTGTTTTTCATGTTTTGTTCCTCCTGTTTTATTTTGTTGATTATTTGTGCGACTGTTTTACAATCGGCCAAGTCTCCTTAAGCGTGATTAATGACCATTGACCGTTCCAATGCTTTCGCGCGTAACAGGAAGCGCACATTGCCCGTGACCTTATACGCCTGCAAGTATTGAATTATACGTTGTTTAATTGTCATGATC